>CADAPK010000002.1 GCA_902789825.1 uncultured Ureaplasma sp.
ATTTGATGATTTTTTGGAAACAGCAATCATGCAACAAAATAAAAAATCAATGAATTTCTATTATGGAATAAAAAAAATAAACCACTATAAAAATTTAATCATTTACCGTCCTTTAATTAACAAAACAAAAAAATCATTAGAAAAATATTGTCAAAAACATAATATTAATTACGCTCTTGATTGAACAAATGAGACAGATATGTACGATCGCAATAAAGTGCGAAAAATTTTGGCATCTTATTCGTTTATGAAAAAAAAGATAATTTTTTTAAAATTTGTTATTCGTAACTTTTTTCAACATTTTCACGAAAAAAAAATATTAGTTATTTTTAGCAAATGAAAAAAACAAAATTTTAACCTTGCTTTTTTTAAAAAAAGCAAAAAAAACAAGTTGAACAATTTGATTTATTTATTTTTAAAAGAAAAAAAGATTAAAAATATAAATTTAGGAAAAATCATCAATGTAAAAAATTTCATCTTTTCACAAAAAAACATGAAATTCAATCGTTTAGAAAAAAATATTTTTTTGATGAAAAAGCATAATTCTCTTTTAATAACAAAAATAAATAAACAATGACAAGAAGTTTAGACCCACAAAAAAAATGAATTTCTGGAGTGAGTGACATTGCTTTTCACTTATTTTCTTATCCTATTCGTTGATATTCAATTTTCCTTTGAATAGCTTTTACAATGGCAATTTTATTAACTATTTTTAAAATATGGAAATTTTATAAAATTCCTAAAGAACCGATTTTATATCTTGTTCCAATTATTGTTTGTCTTGGTCCATTTTTAGCAATGATTTGATCAAAAATAATTACGCATGATTTTTCGAATTTTTCTTATTTTAATGTTCAAGGTTTGGCCATTCAAGGGGGAGTTGCTTTTACCATTTTGCTATCGCTAGTCATCATCAATATTTTTTTATCATCAAAAAATTTTAAGATTAAAAATGTTTACCACTCCAAACAATTTTTAACGAAGATTAGTTCTTTATTGTATTTTGATGCTGCCGTTCCAACAATTTTAATCGCACAAGCAATTGGAAGGTGAGGAAATTATTTTAATCAAGAAATTTATGGAGCACCAATTACTTCCATGCCATTAAAACAATTTCTCCATGATTGTTTACCTTACATGTACGTTGAAAAAGAAAAGGCATATTGCCAGCCTTTATTTCTTTGAGAATCAATTATAAATTTTTCCGGTTTTTTAATTATTTATTTTGGAATTGAATTTATTAAAAAACGAAAAGCTGGGGATTTATGTTTCTTTTATTTTATTTGATATGGAATTACGCGTTGTATTTTAGAAAAATATCGTAATGCACAATTTACATATCTTGAAACATTTATTATGTCTTATTGTTGAATTGTATTTGGTGTCATTGCAATTATTTTAAATCATGCTCTTTCAAAAAAAATTCGTCAAACAAAAATTTGGTCATCAATAAAAAACTTATTTAAGTGTTGACATGAAAATAATAAATATTTTTATCATAAAGTAAAACATTGCTTTAATAAAAAAAAATATCCTCTTTACCAAAAGAAAAAAATTAAAATTATTGTTAAACGCACATTTGAAGAACAAGTTTATTATGGTGGAAAATAATGGGATTAAAACGAAATATTGTAATTGATTCACACAAATTTGATGTTGTCGTTATTGGAGCAGGTTTAGCAGGAATTTTAATGACAATTGCTTGCGGTCAAAATAAATTTGAAACAGGATTATTTGAAAAAGATACACCCGGTGGAAACTTGCTTAAATTGGGTAAAATTGAAAATATTTTTGGCTATCAAAAAATTTCAGGAAAAAACTTAAGTTATTCCCTATTTACACAAGCAAAAAATAATCAACATGTTAAATACTTTTATGGTTGTGTTTGTTTTTTTCAACGATTAGAAAATGGAAGATACTTACTTGCAACAAAAAATAATTCTTTTTGAGAAACAAAAGCAATTATTATTGCTACTGGTTTAGAAAATAGTTATTTACCAAAGGAATTAATCACAGACAATAAGAAATTAATTATTAATGAAAATTATGAAACAGCATGGAAAAATATTTATGGTTTAGGACAAATTGTTGGTAACAAAACAAGTGAAGATATTTTACAAGCAATTGTCGTAATTTTAAAAAATCTACAAAAAAATAATATTTTCCCCAAATAATATAATATTTTTTAATATGGTATATACATATATTCCTAAAGGGGTTTGTGCAATGAAAATGATTGCTGATATTAGAAATAACGTGATTGCTAATTTTCAAATAATTGGTGGTTGTTCAGGTAATACACAAGCAGTAAGTAAATTAATTATTGGTAAAACAATTGATGAAACGATTAAATTATTAAAAGGGATTAAATGTGGGTTTAAACCAACAAGTTGTCCAGATCAAATTGCTAAATTTCTCATAAAAATTAAAAATCAGTAATCCGATTGATTCTAGCGATATATATAATTTAATATAGTAATTATCGATTGATACTTATCATGTTTAAACCCAAATATGTTAAAAAAATAATTATTAGTCCTCGAAAAATAAAAAAAGGGATTAAATGTGCGGCGAAGTGAATTAATAAAAATTATGCAACAAAAACACCAATTTTAATTGGAATTTTGAAAGGGGTAATGCCGTTTTTTGGAAATCTTTTACCACAACTAAAAATTAATGTTCTTACTGATTTTATTGTTATCTCGAGTTTTAAAGGACAAGTTAAAAGACAATCAAAACCGACAATTATTACAAATGTTAAAACCGATATTACTGGTAAAGATATTATCATTGTCGATGATGTTTTGGATTCAGCACGAACGATGAAAGTTTTAATTTCCTACTTGCAGAAGAAAAAACCAAAATCAATAAAAATTGTTGTTTTAGTCGATAAACCTAGTGAACGAAAAGTAACGCTAAAACCTGATTTTGCTGCTTTTAGCATTGATAATATTTTTATTGTTGGTTTTGGTTTAGATATTAAAGAAAAAGCACGCAATCTACCATATATTGCTGAATTTGATCAAAATTATCTCAATAGAATATAATATATTACTATTAAACACTATATTCATGAGTGATTTAACAAGCACAAAAAAAGAGGATTCGCACCAAAATCAAAGGAGTAATAATAGATCGCTTACTCCATTAAATAATTCAAATTGATGAGTGAAATTTATATCTTGGATGATAAAACTTGCTTTTATTGGTGGGATTCTTTTTATGCTTATTTGACCAAGTATTCCGAAATACAATTCCATCGCTCCTTCACGTGCAGTAATCAAATATGATGCTAATAGTGGTTATTACTTAGATATTAACTTACCAGAAGGAGGAAGCAAAAAAATTTATTATGCCGACGAAAATGAAACATGTAAATACAATTGTTTTGCTTATTATTTTCATAGCGATTTTCAAAAAACAACATATAGTTTTCACTGCAAATCTCAAGGTATAAAAGAAATTGAATTTAAAGTTGTTGTTGAATCCCAAAAAAATGAAATGAATAATGGAAATAAAAATGAAAAAATTTTTCTAATTGGTAGTAAAGTTGTTGAAAATGGTGTTAATGATCCTCAAAAATTTCTTAAAGCATATTCGCTATTTGAGGAATGAATTACATATGCTATAACTAATGCTGATCACTTACCTAGTCCTGGCCCAAATATTTTTTATTCAATCCTACATATCTTACCATCAATCCTAATCATTCATTTTTTATTTTCAACGATGGGGAAACTTTTAAGATTTTCAAGTGGAAAAAGTGGAAATGATTTATTTGGTTTTGGTAAAAGTCAACTAGTTCTAGCAAAAAGTAATGTTAAATTTAAAGATGTAGCGGGAATTGAAGAAGAAAAAAATGAATTAATTGAAATAGTTGATTATCTAAAAAATCCTGGAAAATATGTTGCCATGGGGGCACGAACACCAAAAGGTGTATTATTGTATGGACCACCTGGAACAGGAAAAACACTATTAGCTAAAGCGGTCGCTGGTGAGGCGAAAGTTCCGTTCTTTCAAACATCTGGTTCAAGTTTCGATGACATGTTTGTTGGCTTGGGGGCAAAACGCGTACGTGATTTGTTTGCAAGGGCAAAAAAATCTGCTCCATCTATTATTTTTATTGATGAAATTGATTCTGTTGCTTCGAAAAGAGGTCAAAATTCGATTACAGGTAACGGTGGGGGGATAATGGACCAAACAATTAACCAATTGTTGGCCGAAATGGATGGATTTAGCACTAAAACTGGCATTGTTGTAATGGCAGCGACAAATCGTCTTAAAACGCTAGATGAAGCAATTTTACGTCCTGGACGATTTGATCGAATCATTCCCGTATACCTTCCAGATATTAAGGAAAGAGAAGCAATTTTAAAAATACATGCAAAAAATAAAAATTTGTCAACGAAAATCAATTTAAATGATGTTGCACGTCGTACACCTGGTTTTTCTGGAGCACAATTAGAAAATGTTTTAAATGAAGCAACATTATTAGCTGTACGTCAAAATAAAAATGTAATTACAATAGCCGATATCGATGAGGCAATTGATCGTGTAATGGCTGGACCGGCAAAACATACAAGAGTAATTTCTGAAGAAGAAAAAAAACAAATTGCTACCCATGAAGCAGGTCATGCCTTAGTTGGTCTTTTTACTAAAGGTGGGGAAGTTGTTGAAAAAATTACAATTATTCCACGTGGTTGTGCCGCTGGTTATATGTTATCTACTCCTGAAAAGCAAGAAATGTCGATTAAAAAGAAATCTGACTTGCTTGCTATTGTTCGTATGGCACTAGGAGGAAGAGCAGCTGAAATAGTTAAATTTGGTAAAGATGCTATATCAACTGGAGCAATTAATGATTTGTATAAAGCAACTAAGATTGTTAAAACAATGGTTACGCAATTAGGGATGAGTGAAGCAGGAATGACCCAATTTGTTCCATACCAAGATGCAAAATTACCTTTTAATTCAAAATTTTATTCAAACGAAACTGCACTTAAAATTGATAAAGAAATAGAAAATATCATTCAAACAGAGTATTGTAATGCAATTAAAATCATCAAAAATAATAAAAAAGAATTAAATTTAATTGTTGAGTGTTTATTAATTCTTGAAACAATTGTTAAAGAACAAATCGATTATATTCATAAAAATCTTGCTCTGCCACCAGAAGCGATAGCACGAAAAAAAGATTTAAATAAGTCTTAATATTTTAATGTATTCGCATTAAATTACTCTTTTTTTACTATTTTTGCTTTAATATAATTAATGTAAAGTTTACGATGGAAAAGACTATCAAGCAAGATGAAATCGTTAATTTTTTAAAAAAATATGGTTTTGTTTTCCCAAGTAGTGAAATATATAATGGTTTAGCTAATGCTTGAGATTATGGTCCACTTGGTGTTTTATTAAAAAACAATCTTAAATCCCTATGATGAGAATATTTCATTACTTCAAAGGCAAATATGGTTGGATTGGATTCAGCAATCTTTTTAAATCCAAATGTTTGAAAAGCATCAGGACATATTGAATCATTTTCTGATCCTTTAATTGATTGTAAACATTGTAAAAAAAGATTTCGTGCCGATAAAATTATTAATGAGCAAATTAAAAATGCAAAGATTAATGAAAACTTATCATTGGAAACTTTACAAAAAATAATTAACAAAAATCATATTAGATGTCCAAATTGTAAACATGAAGATTGAACGGAACTTAGAAAATTCAATTTAATGTTTCAAACAAATCAAAGCATTGTTAAAGATAAAGAAAATACGCTATATTTGCGCCCAGAAACAGCTCAAGGTATTTTTATTAATTTCAATAATATTCAACGCACAACAAGCTTAAAACTACCTTTTGGTGTGGGACAAATTGGCAAAGCCTTCCGCAATGAAATAACCCCTGGTAATTTTATTTTTCGCACACGGGAATTCGAACAAATGGAAATAGAATTTTTTTGTTTTCCACAACAAGCTGAAGAATTTTTTAATTTTTTTCTTAATGAAATTAATTTTTTTTTATTAGAAAAATTAAGACTTAATAAAAAAAAAATTAAAACTTATGAACACCCAAAAAATGATTTAAGTCATTATGCGAAACGAACAATTGATTTTCAATATAACTTCCCCCACGGATGATCAGAATTATGAGGTTTGACTAATCGAACTGACTATGATTTATTTAACCACCAAAAAAATAGCGGTAAAAATTTAATGTATCTTGATCAAAAAAATGGAAAAAAAATAATTCCGTATGTTATTGAACCATCTGTTGGAGTTGAACGCTTATTATATGCAATTATTTGCGATGCTTTTACACACCAAAAGATTAAAGATGGTAATTATCGTGAAGTTTTATGTCTTGGCTATGAATTGTGTCCTTATAAAGTTGCTGTTTTACCATTATCAGTGTCATTAATTGATACGGCAAAAAAAATATACCAACAAATTTTAAATGCCAATATTCCTGCAACATTTGCTGCTTCAGGCTCAATCGGTAAAAGATATCGAAAGCAAGATGCAATCGGTACTTATTATTGTCTTACAATTGATTTTGAAACAGCAAATGACCAATGTGTGACAATCCGTCATCGTGACACGATGCAACAAAAAAGAATAAAAATTAACGAAATTAATAATTTTTTATCTAAAAAAATGATTAATGAATAGTTTAATTAATGAAATCATCGAACATGCAAACATTGTTGATGTAATTGGAAAATATCTTAAATTAAAAAAAAGTGGTGCTAATTATTTTTGTTTATGTCCATTTCATCCTGATACTAATCCTTCGATGTCTGTTTCACCAAAAAAGAAAATCTATAAATGTTTTTCATGTGGTGCTACTGGTAATGTAATTACATTTGTTCAAAAATTTAAAAAAATTTCTTTTGCCCAAGCATTAAAAGAATTGGCGATTACTCTAGGATATTCACAAGAAAAAATTAATCGTTATTTTTATCCAAACAAACAAGATAAGAATTCGGCAAAAATTGTTCGTTTTCATGCTTTATATGCAAAAGCAAATGAAATATTTAAACTTTTATTGCATAGCGAAGTGAATAAAAAGTATTTAAATTACTTATTGAATGAAAGAAAGTTGTCATTAAACACAATTAGTCGCTTTGAAATTGGATTTTGTGGTCACAATGATGACCAAGCATTTGTTCATAATCTACTCGTTAATAAAAAAGATGAAAATTTTAATGATGATGATTTACTTAAATTATCATTAATCTCCATTAATGATAAAACGCAAAAAATTACGGATTATTTTCACCATCGAATAACTTTTCCTATCAAAGATAAAAATGGCTTCATTATCGGATTTATTGGTCGAACAATCGAACAAAAAACACCAAAATATTTGCTTTCAAAAGAAACAATTTTATTTTCCAAATCAAATAATTTATTTAATTTCGAAAATGTTTGTGCCAATCAGCCACCGACATTGATTGTTGTTGAAGGAAATATTGATTTGATTTCATTATATGAAGCGGGTTTAGATGAAAAAGAGTATGGTGTGATTGCACTAATGGGATTGGCATTTACAACTGAGCATATGAAACTAATTAAAGAAGCAAAATTTATCAAAAATATTTTACTATGATTTGATAACGATTTAGCTGGTAAGAAAACAACAATTACTAATGGGATGAAATTTTTAAAAGAAAATTACAATGTATTTGTTGTTAATAATGAAAAAGGAATAAAAGATATTAATGAAATTTTAGTAAAATTTGGTAAAAATGAAGTCCTAAATTGTCTTAACAACCAAAAAAATGATGATTACATCTCTTTTTATATAAAAACTATTTGTTGCGAAATGAAATATCTTAATACTAATACGATTATTCGCGATATATTATCGTTGCTTGCAAAATATGGTAATAGCTTATTCTGAAGTAAATACATTGATTTGATTGCTCAATTAACAAAGGTTGATCGTAATGATTTGAAAAATACTTACCAAAAAATTGCAAGACAAAAATATGTTGTTAAAAACGAAATATTGCTCGAAAAATGAGATAATCAACGAAAAAAAGAAAAATTTACCGAACAATATTTTTCCCTTCTACTATCATTAAAAAGATCATTAAAAGATTTAGTTAAATGTGTAATTCTATCTCCCGAAATTGCCATTAATGTCTATGAACAATTAAATCATAAAGAAATGAAATTCAATTTTTTAAATCAAATTATTTGCTTTATTAAAAAAATTGGTTCGATACCCAATACACCAATTGAAAAAATTATTGCTGACTTAATAAGAAACAATAATATTACAATGGATTTTTATGATTTTATCTCTTCACAAATTGACGAAATTAATTGATTAAAAAAAAATAAAATCGTTTCTCTTAACCACCAAAAAAATCAAGAAAAAATTTCGAAATTAGTAAAAAAAATTGACGAACTTTGTTATCGTCTTCGTTACGAAGAGAATAAATACAAAATCTTAAATGATAATGATATCGATAAAAATAAGTTACAAAAAAATAATGAGATTCTTTTCAAACAAATAAATAATTTTAAGATAAAAGAAAAGAAATAAAATTATAATTCTTTTGCATCGCAATTTGCAGTACGAACCGTGTCAGGCCAGGAATGGAGCAGCACTAAGTTAAGCAAATGTGCGATGCTTTTTTTATACTTTAATTTTATTTTTAATTGCTACTTTTAATGTCGTTGCATCTGCATAGTCAAGAGCAGAATTAATTGGTAAGCCAATGGCTAATTTATAAAAAGATACATTCGGCAAAATCGGTGATAATATTTTTTTTATAAAAATATTTGTTGCTTCACCATTAATTGTAAAATTTGTTGCAATTGTTATTTCATTAAATAATTTTTTTTTGCATAATGAAACTAATTTTTTAATAATTTCTTCATTAATGTTTTTTTTAGTTTTAACATTAATTTCATCATTCAAAACAAAATAGATACCATTAAAAACACCTGTTGCTTCAATTTTATTTAATTCATTGATATTGTTAACAATCAAAAGTTTTTTATTATCTCTTTCTTTATTTAAACAAATTGGACAAAATTTTTCATAACTAAAATTATTGCATTGCTCACAATATTTAATTTTCAATTTGGCTTGTTTAATTCGATAGATGAATTCACACAAATATTTCTCATCTTGATTAATCAAAAAATAAGCAATTTTTTCAGCTGCTTTTGTTCCAATTGACGGTAAACTGTTTATCGCATCAATTAAATATTCAAATTCTTTGGGTCTCATTAATTAAAATAATCCACCTAAGTTTGAATTTGGCACAACCGATTCATTAAGCTTATCTAACTTTTCTTTAATTTGCTGATATGCTGAATTAATAGCCTCGGCAATCATTTCTTGTAAAGTTATTGGATCATTAGGATCAATTAGTTCTTTTTTGATTTTGATTTTTTTGATTTCACTTGAACCCAAAATTAAAATAACAATTGCTCCGTTTCCATAGTCAAAAGCAAATTCTTTTTTATAAAATTCCTCTTGTTTTTTTTGTAATTCCTTTTGCACTTTTTGTGCTTGCGCCATCAAATTTTGAATATTCATATCTAAATTATATTTTTTTGTTTTTACCAAAAATATAATTATTTAACAATGTTTTTTTCATTAAAGAACACAAAAATAAAATTGCAAATTCTTGCTACACCAATTGGAAATTTAGAAGAAGTATCCAATCGCTTTCTTAAAGCACTAATGGATAGTGAGTGTATTTTATGTGAAGATACGAGAATTGCAATGAAATTAATTGCCAAATTTAATCTTAAAAATAAAGAATTAATTTGTTATCAAAAATTTAATGAAAAAAAACAATTAAATCTAGCAATTCAAAAAATTAAATCCCAAAAAACAATATTAATTTCGGATGCTGGTTATCCATGCATATCGGATCCTGGTTATCTTTTAGTAAACGAATGTTATAAAAATGGTATTTTCATCGAAATAATTAATGGTCCAAGTAGTCTTGTTCATTCATTAGTTGTTTCTGGATTAAATTTAAATAATTTTTACTTTAATGGTTTTTTACCATCAAACAAAAAACAGCGAATTTTTAGACTAAAAGAGTTGGTTGAGATCAATAAAAAGAATCCAATTATTTTTTTCGAATCTGTTCACCGTATCAAAGAGTCATTAAGAGATATGTTTTTGATCCTTAATAATCCTTTTTTTGTTATTTGTCGTGAACTAACAAAAATCAATGAAACAATTTATCGTGGTCATTATGAAGAAATAATTAATGAAATTACGACAAAAGGGGAATTTGTTGTGATTGTTAATTCTCATGTAAAAGATCGAATAAAACCAAAATTATTCACTAATCAAGAGATTATTAATATGGTTAATGAAATAATTGATAATACTAAAAAAATATCATTAAAAAATGCTTGTAAAATTGTTAGTTCAAAAATAAAAATGTCAGCATCGTTAATTTATAATATTTACATTAAAAATAAATGCTAATTTTTTCAATTAGTGATCATAATAAAGTTTTAAAAGAACATAAGAAAATATTATCAAAATGCAATTATTTATGCAAGCAAGCAATAAAAATTCTTAAAATCAAAAAAAAATATATATTTGATTGCAACATTATCAATCAAAGCGAAATGACAAAATTAAATAGAAAATATCATAAAAAAAACAATTCGACTAACGTTTTGTCTTTTGCTCTCAATGATGCAAAAACATTAAAGACAAATTTGCTAGGTGAAATATATATATGTTATGAAGTTTGTGCTAACGAAGCAAAAATTAAGTCAATGCATTTCATTGATTATTTTGCTTTTCTATTTATTCATGGCCTTTTGCATTTGTTTGGTTATACGCATTCAACAAATAAAAATTGAAACCTTATGACCAAGTTAACGAATCAAATCCTAAAATGTAAACATAATTATGAAAAATAAAAAACAGTGTTCTATCGCAATTATTGGTCAACCAAATGCTGGAAAAAGTACACTAATAAATCAAATTTTTAATAAAAAAATTTCAATTGTTTCATACAAACCGCAAACAACACGTAACTCAATTATGGCACTTTATGAAGATAATAAAATTAAAATTTTATTTGTTGATACACCAGGTTTTCATAAACCAAAAAACAAACTTGATTCTTTTCTAAATTCACAAATAAAGACATCATTAAAAAAAGTCACATTCGTTTTATTTTTAATTGATTCATGTAAAGGTTTTACTGAAAACGATGAGATATTACTCAATGTTATCAAAAGTTATACAATATCTAAAATAGTCTATGTTTTAACAAAAATTGATTTAAATGAGACGATTAATTTAAATTTATATCGTGAAAAGCTAAAAACAAATAATTTAATTTTGATTAATTCTTTTAACAAAGAGCATATTAACAATCTTATTAATTTAATTTATAGTTTGATCGACAATGATGATTTTATTTCATTAAATCCTAATATCGACAATGATAATTTTTTGATTAAAGAAATAATTCGTGAACAGAGTCTTTTTCTTTTAAAATACGAAGTACCACATTCCCTAGCAGTAGAAATTGTAAATAAAAAATATATTATTGAAAAAAAACTTCTAACAATAAATGCTAATTTAATTGTCGAAAAGAAGTCACAAAAACAAATAGTCATTGGCAAAAATGGAGAAATGATAAAAAAAATTGGAACAAAATCACGCCACGAATTATTAAAAATTTTTGACTGTAAAATTATGTTAAAATTGTTCGTCAAAGTTAAATTAAAGTGAAGAAATGATGAAAATGTATTGGCATCACTAGGTTATTTTAATAAATAGATGAGTCAAACAATCACAAAGGGCTTTTTAATTGCACGTCTTGATCATAATACATTTGATGAAATAATTACATTTATTGATGATTATGGTAATAAGTTTGTTTGTCTAGCGAAAGGAACAAAAAAAATATATAGTAAAAATGCACGTAATCTCCAAATCGGTAATTATTGTGAATTCATCTTTTTTTTAGCACGAGAGGCAAATAAAATAAGTAAACTTGTCAAAGTTAATGTTATTAAACAAATCCAATGACCCGTTTTTAGAACAAGTTTTTTCCTCTTAAATGAATTAGCAAATAAATTAATTTATCCATCAATAAAAAATTTTAATTTTTATAAAAATCTTTTGCCAATAACGACAAATCCATCTTTTAACGATCGAAAGGCACAACTTATTGTTCTTCAAAAATTTTGTAAATTATCCGGAATAGAATTGTTTGTTGATAAATGCGTTTTATGTGGTTCAAACAAAATTAAAACAATGAATTTTAATTTAAATGGATTAATTTGCCAAAATTGCTTTGCACGAAACAATAAAGAACTTTATCCATTAAATTTTAATAAACTTGTTTATTTTTTATTTAAAGAAAAATATGATTCAATTAATAATTTTAGCAATTACTATCAATCACTTATTAACTATTTGGTTGCATATATAAAAAATAGTTTAGGTATTAAAATTCTCGACTCAAAATTTTTTCATTTCTATAATAAAAAATAATGAATATATTAAAAATATTATTGTTTTCATTATTTTTTTTATTGCTAAACTTTTTAAATTATTTTTGTTTCTTTCAAAAAATAATGATTTTTCTTGCCATTTTTTTTGTCATAATTTTTTTTGCTAGTGTTGCATTATGTCTAACTATTTTCAATGATAAAAAATATAATAGCATTTTGAAAAATCGTTTGATCCTAGTCATTATTGTCTTCCCGTTTTTTGGTATTTTATTTTATTTAATTTGAGAAACAATCAATCAAAAAAAAAATAAATATATTAAAAAAAATTTTCTACCAATAAATATTAGAAACTTTGATTGAAAAAATGTGACATGACCAAAAAATGATTTCGTTTTTGAATTCAATTTACTAGCAAAAATGAAAGATCTTTTTGAACATGCAAAAAAAATGATTTTATTACAAGTCTTTACATGTCGCGATTATGAATTTTTAGTGAACAATGGTTTAATAAAACTTTTGATTGACATTGCAAAAATAAAAAAAATAAAAATTTTCATTAATCATAATTCATGCATTAGGACAAAAAAAAATGAAAAATATGGAAATTCAAACATTTTTTTCAACAAAATACCAATTCCATCCAGTGAGATTAATCCGCATAATGTCCTAGTAATAGTTGATGATAGACAAGCTCTATGAGGCAATTTTAATAATTTTTTTGACTGCAACTTTGTTGTCAATGGCAAAATCGTTAATGCTTTGAAAACATGCTTTTTTAGTTGGATTAGTGAAAAATCACAACATGACCAAAATGTTTTACTTGAATTACCGGCAAATAATTTAAATGTAGTAGAAAGCCATGTTCAATATTTTGGTATGACATTAAATTTAAATACAATAATTCTCGATTTAATTTACACAGCAAAAAAATCGATTAAAATTTTTTCAAATTATTTTTTCCCTAATAACTCGATAAAAATATCTTTGCAATTTGCCATTAAAAAAAACATTGATGTTAAAATAATAACATCGAATTTGTCTAACTTTTTTTACACTATCAACTTTTCATTAAATAAATCTTTATTTGAAGAAAAAAACTTGTGATGAGAATCGGCAAAGAAGATTGATAATTCTTTCATAATTATTGATGATGATATTGTTCTTTTCACAAACAATTTTAATTATGATTCTACTTTATTATCCATTTACCCAATATTTTGATTCAATTTTCGCAATAAAAAAAATTATTTTTTGAAAATTTTCGATGATGCAATAAAAAATTGCTCACCAGTTAGAAAAAATAAAAGCAATTCCATTATGCAGATAAAAAAAATATTTTATTTAATAATCTATCCTTTTATCTTATAATAATTATGCAATATACCAAAGACAGTAACGGGATGATTCCTTAATTTGTTACCGAGGTAATGAAGTCTTTCAACAATAATATAACTATTGTTTAGCGTTATTTGGTATTTGGTTATTGTAATTTTTGTTCATTAAAGAAAATATGTCAAAAAAAAATATTGAACTTAAAGCAAAACAAACCACTGATTGCATTGAGAAAATTAAAAAAGCTAAATCTTTTTTAGTTTTTGAATATTTTGGTCTTGATGTAAAAAAAATGACAAAGATGCGCATAAAAATGCATGAAAAAAAAGCATCTATTGCGATTATAAAGAACAATATTCTTAATCGTGCACTACATGAAGTAAAAATTGAAAATGCACCAGAAAAAATGGTAGGACCAAATGCAATTGTGTTTTGCAATGATGATGAGATCATCGGTTTTAAGACCGTTTATGATGTAATGAAAAACAATAAAACTGTTAAATACAAATTTGGCTATTTAGAAAATAAAATAATTACTAATGAACAATTACCAACAATTGCTTCTATTCCAAATAGGGAAGGGTTGTATTCAATGGTTCTTTCATGTTTGTTGGGTCCAATTAAAAAATTACTATACGGATTAAAAGCAATAAAGAAATAATAATATAAATTAAAAATAAGGATAAAAATATGGCAAAATTAACAAATCAACAAATTATTGATTCATTAAAAGAAATGAGTCTAATGGAAATTAATGATTTAGTAAAAGCAATTGAAGATGAATTCCATGTTTCCGCCGCTATTCCAGTTGCTACTGCAACACCCGTCACCACAGCAGCACCTAGTTTGGTTACATTAACTTTAACTGATGCTGGAGCACAAAAAGTTACAATTATTAAACTCTACCGTGAAATAACTGGATTAGGTTTAATGGATGCAAAAGGTGCAGTTGATAAAGTACCATGTGTAATTAAAGAAGGAATTAAACCAGAGGAAGCAAAAGAAATTGCAAAAAAGTTTACCGATGCCGGTGCCAAAGTTGACATTAAATAATTAATTCCCAATAAGCATGTATTATGATGTTTAATGCATGTTTTATAATTTATTTTAATGAACTCAAAATTAAAATCAATTTTATCGATTAAACAAATAATCGTGTTTTTTCTTTGTTTGTTTTTTTTTGCAATTTTTATTGATATAGCAAAAAAAATATGAAAAATTACCAAATTTAAGAAAAAGTATCATGTCTCTACCCAATTTTCAATAAGGACAATAACCAATATTGCGATGACAATTTCACTTTCGGTTGCGATAATTTTAATTTTATCTTTTTTAACATCTGGTATTTTTAATGTTTTTTTTGTTGCTTACCCGGGAGTAAGAATTTTAATTGAAGGTATCTTAATTAAAATTGGTGGTTTAATGTTCGGACCGATAGTTGGTGTTTTTATTGGAGCAACAACCGATTTATTGACGATTATTATTTCTTCTTGCTCTTTCCATTATGGATTCTTTTTTGCTGCAATGTTTTATGGTTTGATTGCAGGTTACATTCAAATGTTGTGAAATTTTACAAAAAAAAATAATTCAATATTTACTTTTAGTGTTACAATTTTAATTTTTGCATTGGCAACAATATTATGAAAATATATTAATAGTTTAGAAATCGATCTTTTCCAAATTTCGATTTTTGGGGGAAAAATGATTTTTAAAAAAACCGATATTATTTGAATTAATTATTCAATTTATATTTTTCTTTTTACCACATTATGATTGATATTTATTATTCGCTTTAAATATTTTTTTCTCTTATTTCTACACCAATTAAAATTTTTGTTTTTTTATAAAATTCCTTTACTAATCAATAAAAATAGATTTAATAAGCAACAATGAGCTAATTGGTGCATAAAGAATTATGCAAAAAAAGTAGTAGAATTTGGCGACTTGCAAAAAAAAATTATTGATTGTCGTTCGCTAACAAAAAATATTGATTGGTCACAAAATTTGATGTCATTTTCGGTAATTATTTCGGCTGTAATATTATCGGAAGCGGTCATCGGAATATTTTTCCTACCTTACTTTGATGCAGATTTTTCGATTTATCCACTTACACATTGAATTGTTATAAGATCATTTACTATTATTTTTTTATCAATTATTAACACAACAATTATTTATTTCATTTTTAAAATGTCTTACAATAAAAAAAACAAAGTTACCAATAGGAATATTCGTTGATTATGTCATTAATTTATATATGAACAAATTATTAATTAAAAACGCAGCAAAAAAAATTCTTCTTGAACTAACAGAACAAGAAATAAATCATGTTAGAGAAAAATACGCATCGATTGATGAAAAAATTCAAGAATTAATGAAAATTGATCTTAAAAAATACAAACCTGTCTTTAGTTGCTCAATAGGAAATAATTATCAATTGAGAAAAGATATTTTTGATAAAAGTAATAATGAAAAAATAATCATTAAGAAAAATTTTTTTATTTTTGACGACACCAAAAATGATGCGAAGTAATATTTTGAAAATTCATAATGATTTAAAAAACGGTCTAATTACGTTCGAAGACCTAATTAAACAAAAATATTTTCTTCTTGAACAATATAAATCATGTAGTAGTGTAATCACTAATTTAAAAAAAGAAACTATTAAAAATATTACAAAATTCGACAAAAAAAATCTTCATGAAGATTGCCTTCTTTATGGAATACCATACTCATTAAAAGACAATATTTGCACGAAAAATATTTTAACAACTGCAGGAAGTAAGTTTCTAAAAAATTTTATCCCTACATATAGCGCAACAGTATATGAAATTTTACAAAAAGAAGGAGCAGTTTTATTATCCAAAGATGCAATGGATGAATATGGCTTAGGTGGCAAAGGAGAATTTTGCTTTACAGGTTGCGTAAAAAATCCATTAAATTTATCTAAATCAACTGCTGGTAGTAGTAGTGGGAGTGTTTGTAATGTTGCCATGGGATTTGCAACATTTGCTATTGCTACCGACACAGGAGATTCAATTGTTAAACCATCATCATATGTCGGTGTTGTTGGTTATAAACCAACTTATGGCTTGATCTCACGCAATGGAATAATTCCTTTTTCTCCTTCACAAGATACTGTTGGAATTATCAGCAAATATGTAATGGATGTGTGTATTGTTGCTACCTATTTGCAAAAACATGATTGTGCGGATCTAACTTCAACAAAAAATCCAAAAAGTGTTAATTTTAAAAAACTTCAAACAATAAAAAAAATTAAGTTTATTGTTTATAAAAATCTATTAGAAAAACTAGATGATAAAATTAGAAATAAATTTTTTGATTTGTGTAAAAAATTAAAAAAAAAAGGCCACGAAATTATTGAACAAAGTTTCGATCAAAAATTTTTTTCCCTTTTACCAACGATTTATCAAGTTTTAACATTTACTAGTGCTTGTAGTTGCCACAATAGCTTAATTGGTAATCTCTTTGGTGAGAATGCTAATGTGCAACCTACTACTTATGAGAAATTCGCGACAAAAAATCGCACACTTTTTTTTGATAAAGAATTCAAAGCTAGATTAACATTGGGTTCGTATCTAATGAATAATGTTAATTTTGAAAATATCTATTTACAAGCATGTAAATTCCGTTCCTGATTACAACATTTTCATCTAACAACATTATCATTAGGTGATGTTATTTTAATGCCATGTTGTTGTTGCGAAGCACTAGATCTATATCAAGAAAAATCGAATCACGATCTATCATATGACCATCATTTGATGATTGATAATTTTGTAGGAACGCCATCAATTTCTTTACCATGGACAAAAAATAATGATATGCCAATAAATATTCATTTACGTGCGAAAATTTATGATGACATGAATTTATTAAATATTGCTTATACATTGGAAGATATTATTGGGGAAAACAATGAATAATTTTCAACAAATTATTGGAATCGAAGTGCATGTTGTTGTCAATGCGAAAACAAAAATGTTTTCACATAGTAAGTCATGTCATTATGATCAAATAAATGAAAATGTTAGTGCTTTTGATTTGGCAATGCCAGGACTTCTGCCAACAGTTAATCAATATGTTGTCGAAAAAGCAATTTGTCTTGGCAAGAAGTTAAATATGTCGATTAGTGATGAATTGGTTTTTGATCGTAAAAATTATTTTTACCCTGATTTGCCAAAAGGGTTCCAAATCACACAAAAATTTTGCCCAATTGGTATAAATGGTTATCTTGAAATAAAAAATGAAAAAAATGAAATAAAGAAAATTTTAATTAAAGAAATTCATATTGAAGAAGATACTGCCAAACAAATAAATTTTGATAATAAAATTACGCTTGATTACAATCGAAGTGGAATGCCATTAATTGAAATAGTTTCTGATTGTAATATTTCATCAAGTTATGAAGCTATCCAGTATTTGACAAAACTTAAACAAATTTTGAATTTTACTGAAATTTCTGATGCCAAGATGGAAGATGGTTCACTACGTGCGGACATTAATTTATCTGTCAAATTATATGGAACCAAAACATTAGGAACACGAGTTGAAATAAAAAATCTTAATTCTTTTTCTAACATTAAAAAAGCAATTGAATATGAAGTTGAAAAACATATTTCTTCGCTACTATTGAATAAACCAATTATTCAAGCAACAAAAAAATGAGATGAAAAATCGAGCAAAACAATATTTATGCGTGAAAAAACTAGTGAAAAAGAATATCACTACATTTGCGAACCTAATATTCCGACAATTAAATTAACGAAAGAATTTATCAATAATGCGATAAAAAGTATGCGATTTGATTGTGATAAAATCGAAAAAGATTTATATCAAAATAATGTTGATCATAAAATTATTGAAATTCTGTTAAATAATTTTGATTTATTCAAAATTTTTCATTATGTTACAAATAAAATTGATGATTACAAATTAGCAATCACATGGATTATTATTGAATTAGTTGGTTTATTGAAAAAAGATAATTTTCCAATTAAGAATTTTTCAAAAACAAAAATTGACCAAATCGTTATCATGCTAAAACTTTTAAAGGATGGAAAGATTAATAATAGACAAGGAAAAAAAATAATCGTTGAAATATATAAAACTAATGCTTCTGTTGAACATATTATTGATAAGTTCAATTTTAAACAAATTACTGATGAAAAAATGTTGAATTCACTTCTCATGCAAATTATTTCTTCAAATCCCAAACTCATCAAAGAATACGATACACGACCAGAAAAAGTAGAAAAAATGATCATCGGAAAATTAATGGAAAAGACAAAAGGTCAAGCTAATCCTGTTTTATCTATGTCATTATTAAAAAATATTTTAAAGAAATAATGAGTCGCTTACGTGCAATAAAAAATGCAAGTGATTTGATAAAAAATCACCCTTTAATTCTTAAGCAAAATAAATTAATCAAAAAGAAAAAAATAAATTTTTATCTCGAAATTGGATGCGGAAAAGGACAATTTATTGTTAAACTAGCGAAAAATAACCATAACAATGAGTACATTGGTGTTGATAAATCATCAACAATAATTTATAAAGCAATTAAAAAAATTGAAAAACAAAATCTAATTCTCAATAATCTCCATTTTATTAATTGTGATGTAGAAAAAATATTTGATATTTTTAAGCATAGAATATTTACAAAAATTTTTATAAATTTTTGTGATCCTTGGCCAAAAAAAAGACATGAAAAACGTCGTTTAACATCGCTCTCATTTCTTTTACTATATAAAAAAATATTGAAAAAAAAGGGATTAGTTGAATTTAAAACTGACAATGATTTACTTTATTCATTTACTTTAAAGATCTTGCAAAAGAATAAATTTAAGATCGTTTATTTTACAAATGATTTATATAAAAATTTGAATAATAAATTTAATTATGATAATGTTTCAACGGAATATGAAGAAAAATTTATGAAAAAAAATAAAAACATCAACAAGATTATTTGGCAGTACTAATTTCACCAATTAGTGAAAAAGGAGTTGCTTTTGTAATTTTAACTTTACAAAATTTACCAACATTTATATTACCTTTGAAATTAACAATTTTTCAATTAATCGTTCGACCAGTGATCATATTATTCTTGATTTTACTTTGTCCATCAACCAAAACTTCCATTATCCGACCAACATATTTTTTATTATTAATTTTTCCAAATTTTCGAATATATTTATTTAATTTATTGAAACGTTTTTCTTTCACCTTTAATTTTGTCTGGTCAATAATTTTTGCCGCTTCCGTTCCAACACGTGGTGAAAAAATTGCCACAAATGCATGATCAAATTTTATCTTCTTATACAATTTGATTGTATTTTTAAATTGTTTGTTTGTTTCATTTGGGAAACCAACAATGAAATCAGTTGTTATTGTAACATCAGTAATTTTCGCACGAATATATTGACAAAGTTCAAAATATTTGTTTAAATCTGTTCATCGGTTCATCTTTTTTAAAATTTCATCATCTCCTGATTGAATGGCAATATGAACATTTTTGATGATATTTGGATATTTCGCCATTACATCAACTATTTTTTTATTGAAATTTCATGGATTAGATGCTAAAAAACGTAATCGTTTAATTCCCGTCTTTGCAACATCTTCAAGTAAATCATGAAAATAGTAATTTTTTTTTAAATCAAAACCATATGAATTAACATTTTGACCTAATAATGTTATTTCTTTACAACCATTTTTTATTAAATTTTTTACTTCTTTTATGATGTTTTCTTTAATTCTACTTCTAATCCTTCCGCGGACAAAAGGGACAATACAATATGTACAAAAATGATTACATCCATACATAATATTGATAAGTGCCTTGTGCTTGTGCGTACGATATTCAGGTATTTTTTCACAAATTTTTTTATTATTTCTTGCTCTTTTCACATAAGTTTTTTTATTCAAAATAACTTTTTCTAATATTTGTGGTAATTCATGAATGTTTTGCGTGCCAAAAACAAAATCAATGTTTGGTACTTTTTGCTTTATCTCGCTAATAATATTTTCTTCATGGGCCATACAGCCGCAAATACCAAAATATTTAATTTTTCTTAATTTTTTTTTGTTGGCTAATAAAAATAGAGTATTTAATACTTTGTTTTCAACATTTTGTCTAATCGCACATGTATTTAAAATTACTAAATCAGCAGAATTTTGGTCACTAACTTCTATAAAATTTAATGCAATTAAAATCGCTTTTATATTTTCAGTATCACGTTCATTAGATGGACAACCATAAGTTTTAACAAAAAAAGATAAATTTTTCCCAATTTTTTTTTGTTTGCTTGTGATTTTAAAAATTAGATTATTATTTATCATTTTTCCAATAACAATTAGCGATGATAAGTACGAAAAACATATAATTATTATAGTAATATAGGATCTGTATCATGCAATGAAAATAAGAAGATTTTTTCACTATTTTTTGTGTTTATTTTTACCTATAATGTTTTCTTTATACCCAACGCAAGTATTAACAAGTTGTGCCCCCAATTTATCAAAAAAAATTGATGTTGAAATTATTAAATATCGCGATGTTATTAATAGTATTGAAAGCGGAAATAAAACAAAAATCGAAATAAATAAAAATTCGTTTAGTGTAAAAGATTTATTATACGGAAATGTTAATCTAAATAATGGAAATTATATTTTAATTATTGGCAGTAATACAACAAATGAAATGTGTGAATTTATGAGTGGTGATAGCACATGTAAGTTAAAAGAACAGTGAAGTAAAAATAACTACTCGTCATCGAAATTTTATCAAGCTTTTAGTTTAATTGAAAATGATATGCAACAAGATTTACCACTTGTATTTTTTATTGATTATTTTTTTACAGCAGAAAATATTAATAGTTCCATCATTATTACAAAAAACAATAAAAAAATTGATTGGAAAAAAAGCAAAATTTCTGATACAAATATTGGTCCTTTTTCGGTTTGATCAAAAAATGATTTAGAAGTTGCTCACAATCTTAATCCAGAGTGAGATAAAGAAAAGAAAATAATTGAAGGTGATTATATTCGTTACGATCAATCAGCAATAAATTATCGTGATTTCATTAATTATGCTAAAACAATATATGAAGGTTCCAAATCTTTTGGACTTAATAATAATTGTTATATCGCTTACTTCGTTAATGGTTATTTTAAAGAAACTCAATGTTTGCCGATTACGACAGAAAAATTTGTTGAAAAAATTGCCAATGAAAAAAATGGTCTTTATATTGAAAAAAAATAATGAATAATAGTTGTAAGAAATATTTAAAAATTTCCTTTTGAATGCTAACAGCAACTAATTTAATCTTTTTTTTTAGTTTTCTAGTTGTTGCATTGGGTGGTAATAATCTTTCTTTTTTTTATGGTTTTTTGTTATGTTTTTTATTGCCATACACAATTCTTTTTTTGACCTTTATTAAATGAAGAATTTTTTCATTGATAAAAACTAAAAAAAAAATATTTTTTTCATTAACTTTTTCAAAAATTTTTGTGATGTTTTTTTTTATCCTTTTACCAATTATCGGTATACAAAGTAATGTTTCGCAAGGCAGCATTATTTTTAATTTTTGGGGAATGTTGTCTCCAATAATAATTAGTTTTCTTTATTTGTTTTTAAATCAAATTTTTATCCCGTTTTTTTTCCGCAATAAATATAATCCCACTAGTAAAGCAAAGTAATTATGGTTTTAGAATATAATCCTTGGAGTTTACAACCGCAAATTGCTTCGATAGCAATTGTTTGTCTCATTCTAATTATTTTTTCACTAACCTATTTCTTTTATTTACAAAAACAAAAAATCAATACAGCACCAAGTGGTTTCGTTTTACTAGTACAAATATACATAAGTTTTATTCGTAATTTAATTGTTGAAATTTTTGGAATAAAAGGTGAGAAAATGACTGTTTTTTTTCTTTATCTCTTTTCATATATTTGCATATCAAATTTAATTGGAATTGTTGGTTTGTCTAGTCCTACTTCATCATTAACAACGACGCTTTCATTGGGATTAATGATGTGATTTGGTGTTTTTTTTGTTGGCTTTAAATATCAAAAAATATCATATTTAAAAAATTTTTGTTATTGTTTAAAAATAAAAAATAAAAAAATTCCTTTAATGATAAATCCATTAGAAGTTGTTTCTTGCATTTCACCCCTGATTTCAATATCATTGCGATTATGAGGAAATATTTTTGCTGGAGGACTAATTTTATCACTTTGATTTTATTTTACTAACCATATTTTTGAAAAAGTACCAATTATTGGTGTTATCAATATTTTAGGAGGTTTGACTGTTGCACCACTACATGCATATTTTGATTTGTTGTGTGGAATTATCCAAACATTAGTCTTCGTCTTATTAACGATGGTTTATTGGACATTGGCAAAAGGTGAAAACATTGCACAAAAAAGCGAACAACTATAGAAAACAGCACATTTTTTGTTGAAATAATTTTAATAAATGTTTTCATTTATAATCTAAGAATATGAGTAATACAAAAGAAATGGCATTATTGGGTGCTTATCTCGGAGCTGGAGTTGCAATGCTTGGTGCAATTGGTTCTAGTATCGGTCAAGGATTTGCTGCAGGAAAAGCAGTTGAAGCTGTTGCACGTAATCCTGAAGCTGAAGCAAAAATAAGAACAATGTTAATTGTTGGTGATGCGATTGCGGAAACATCAGCAATTTATTCTTTGATTGTTGCTATTTTACTAATTTTTATTGCTCCCAATAATTAGTGGAGCGATGATAAAAAAAAATACAAAAAGAAAAAAAATAATTATTTTTACTTTAAACTCATTTTTAACATTATTTGTTCCTTTTTTATTGTCTTCATGCACACCAATAAAAGTTGAGGATATCACGACGAATTTATTACCAAATATTTGAATTTTCATCTCACACCTTATTGCATTCATCGTTTTATTAATCGTCATAACTTTTTTAGTTTGAAAACCGACAAAAAAATTTTTGACAAAAAAAAAATCACTCATTAATAAAACTTTAGATGATGCAAAAAAAATTAGTGATGAAGCCAACAATAATTTAAATATATCTAAACAAAGCAAAATTAACGCGATTGAAGAAGCAAATATGATTCTCAAAAACGCCCATAATAATGCTTCAAAAATTATTAATCATGCTAAAGATGATGCAAAAAAGGAAGCACTAAAAATAATCGAAAGAACTAATTTTTATCTCGAACATAAGGAAAAAATAATGAAAAATGATTATCAACAAAATGTTATTAAAACAGCACTCAATATTGTTGAGAATATTTTTTCTGATGAAAAAAATGATAAAAGTAAACAAAAATACATTAATGATATCTTAAATAAAATTAAAAAGGATTTTAAAAAAAATGCCTAATAATTTAATAAATTATGCTTATGCACTTTTTTCTTCAGTAGAAAATAACAACGATAAGCAAAATATTTTTTTACAAAATATTAAATTAATTGATATTATGCTATCTTTAGAAGAAATGCGATTGTTTATCGATAGAAATTTTTATAACAAAAAAATGATTAAAAATTTTTTCAAAGAAATATGTTTCGCATTAAAAGTTGATAATTATGTTATTTATTGGTTATGAGTTATCATTGATAACGACGATTTAAATCATTTTAAAAAAATTTGTCAAGCAACTAAAGAATATTATTTTTCGATTAATAAATTTATAAATGTTGATGTTTTTTCGTCATTTATCCTATCAAAACAGGATGTGAACATAATCGATTCATTTTTTAAAAAATTATTGAAAAAAAAAATATTTTTAAATATTCATCATGAACCAAATTTATTTTGCGGAATTAAAATCAAATTTTTGAATAAAACATATGATAATTCAATAAAAGCAAAATTAAATATTTTAAGAAATAAACTATTATTTTCTAACAATGAGTACGAATAAATTAAACAAAAAACTTGTCGCTTTGATCAAAGAAAAAATTGCTAAATATTCATTAGAAACAACCATTTCATATGAAGAGGGACATGTTATTTCAAATCGTGATGGAATTGTTATAGCATCTGGCTTAAATTCGGTAATGCTAAATGAATTAGTTTGTTTTGAAAACGGTAGTTATGGTTTAGTTTTAAATTTAGAAGCTAATTCTGTTGGAATCGTAATGTTAGGAAAATATAACAATATTTTAGAAAATAGTATTGTTAAAAGGACAAAAAAAATTATTTCTATCCCTGTTGGTGATCAACTATTAGGTCGAATTGTGAATGCCTTAGGTCAAGAACAAGATGGAAATGGAAAAATTAAAAAGGATCACTTAATTCCGATTGAAAAAATTCCTTTCGGTGTAATGGAGAGGAAGTCAGTTGATGAACCGCTTGCTACAGGAATTTTAGCGATTGATGCAATGTTTCCCATTGGTAAGGGTCAACGAGAATTGATCATTGGTGATCGACAAACGGGTAAAACAACGTTGGCAATTGATATCATAATCAACCAAAAAAACAAAAATGTTAAATGTGTATATGTTGCCATCGGCCAACGTGAGTCCACAATTCTCAATGTTCATCAAACGCTACTAAAGCATGATGCTATGAATTACACAACTATTGTCGCAACAACTTCTTCCAACTTGCCATCATTACTTTTTTTAGCACCATATGCCGGAATTACAATCGCTGAGCACTGATTAAGCAAAGGAGAGGATGTTTTGATTGTTTATGATGACTTGTCAAAACATGCTGCTGCTTATCGAACGATATCTCTTCTTTTGCGTCGTGCCCCAGGTCGAGAAGCATATCCTGGTGACATTTTTTATTTACATTCCCGTTTATTAGAAAGAGCAGGACGTCTTAATAAAGAAAATGGTGGTGGTTCAATTACAGCATTGCCAATTGTTGAAACACAAATTGGTGACATTTCTGCTTATATCCCAACAAATGTCATTTCCATCACTGATGGTCAATTGTTTTTAAATGCAAATATGTTTAATGTTGGTCAATGCCCAGCTATTGACCCTAGTTTATCGGTTTCAAGAGTTGGATCAGCAGCCCAAAAAAAATACATTAAACAAGTTGCTAGTTCTTTGAAATTGGATTTATCGCAATATAACGATTTAAAAGTATTTTCTCAATTCGGTTCGGATTTAGATCGTGAAACAAAAAATATCCTCGATCATGGAATGAAAACACTATTAATGTTAAAACAAGATCGAAATTCTCCTTATTCGCAATTGGAAGAAGCAGTTTTATTATTTGCTATTAAATATCATTTTATAAAATGAATTCCTTACGATTTTTTAGTTGCCTATAAGAATGATTTATTGAAGCATTTTAAAAACCATCCATTACTAAAGCAACTATCTAAATCACTAAGTTTTGATGAAAAAATTACTACTTCTTTTACAAAGGAATTCAAAATTTTTACACATAAATTTGTAAATAAAATTTCTAACTATAAACAAAAAAATAATTATGATCTAGAGGAATTAAAATAATGCAACCAATAAATATAATAAAAAGACGAATTCATTCAATTGAGACAATAAAAAAAATTACAACAGCGATGAAATTAATTGCTTCTATCAAATTAAAAAAACAAAAGAAAGAGTTAACAAATATTACACTCTTTTGTAAGAATTTTTATGATTTTTTTTCTTGCCTACTTGATGAAAATTTGGTTGATCCAAAACACCATGATAAGCAATGAAAATTTGATAATAATTTGTATATTGTTATAACAAGTTCATTAGGCTTATGTGGATCTTATAACAATAATATTTGTCGAACAATAAAAATGATTTTAAAACCGCATGATCATGTAATTATGATTGGACAAAAAGGAAAAAAATATTTTAAAAATAACAATTTAAATGACTTTTTGATCAAGTTTATTGATTTATCACAAGAAAAAGATAATATTTATGACTTATTTTTAGCTTTAAGTTATTGATGCTTAAATGAGTATGATAAAAGAAAATATAAAAATATTAAGATCATCTATACAAAATTTATCTCAGCATTTAAAACTGAGATACAAATTATTGATTTTTTTTCATTCAAAGAAAAAAAAATTGGTAATAAAAAAACACATCATAATAAAATTTTTTTGTTTGATTCATCACAAAAATTGATTTTTAAAAAAATCTTGCCTTATTATTTTGCTTGCTTATTGTATGGATCATTTAATGAAGCCAAAATTTCAGAAAATGTTAGCCGAAGTAATACAATGGATTTAGCCGCTAAAAATGCCAAAGATCTAATAAATAATCTTAAATTACAATTTAATAAATTACGCCAAAATGTAATAACTAAACAAATTAATGAAGTGATGAGTAATATCGAGACAGAAAGGCAATAATGAATAAAATAATGGACAAAAAACAAAATTCGAACGGAACAATTTATCAAATTATTGGTCCTGTTGTTGATGTTAAATTTTCTTCTGTTTTCCTTCCACAAATTCACCATGCTCTTTATGTCAAAGACAAAAAATCAATTGTTTTAGAAGTTGAACAAATAATTGGTGATGATATTGTTCGTTGTATTGCAATGACATCAACCGATGGTTTATATCGTGGTCAAATTGTTGTTAATACCAAAAAAACAATTCATGTTCCAGTGGGTAAAAATATTTTAGGTAGAATTTTTAATGTTATTGGTCAACCAACCGATGGAAAAGGACCAGTAAAAACAAAAACTTTTGCTTCAATTTATAATCAAGCTCCTACATTTACTGAACAACTTGTATCTAATGAAATTTTTGAAATTGGAATTAAAGCTATTGATTTATTGATCCCTTTTGCTAAAGGTGGTAAAATAGGTTTATTTGGTGGAGCAGGTGTCGGAAAAACAATTCTTATTCAAGAGTTAATTCACAATGTTGTAAAAGAACATGATGGTTTATCGATTTTTGCTGGAGTGGGTGAGCGTACACGAGAAGGCAACGATTTGTATTATGAGATGAAAAATTCTGGTGTTTTAAACAAAACAGCTTTAGTTTTTAGTCAAATGAATGAACCACCGGGAGCGCGAATGAAAGTTGCTTTATCAGCATTGGCAATGGCCGAACATTTTCGTGATGTTGATAAGCAAGATGTCTTACTTTTTATTGATAATGTTTATCGTTTCACACAAGCTGGTTCAGAAGTGTCAGCATTATTAGGACGAATGCCTTCGGTTGCTGGTTACCAACCGACATTAGCCTATGAATTAGGTCAATTACAAGAGCGAATTACTTCAACGAAAAATGGTTCTATTACTTCTATTCAAGCTGTTTATATTCCTGCTGATGATATAACTGACCCCGCTCCAGCAACAACTTTTACACATTTAGATGCAAAAATCGTTCTTGACCGAAAAATTGCAAGTTTAGGAATTTATCCGGCAATTAACCCATTGCAATCGTCATCACGCTTACTTGATCCTACAATCGTTGGTATTGAACATTATAAAGTTGCAAAACAAGTATTGGCAATTTTACAAAAATTTGAGGATTTACAAGATATTATTGCAATTCTAGGTATTGATGAATTGTCGGATGAAGATAAATTAACCGTTAGTCGTGCACGAAAAATCAGAAATTTTTTATCGCAACCGTTTTTTGTTGCAGCAAAATTTAGTGGTTACGTGGGAAAATATGTAAAAATTAAAGATACTATTAATGGTTTTAAGCAAATTATTATGGGAAAATGTGATCATATTCCTGAAATATGTTTTTATAACGTGGCAACTATTGAAGATGTTTTTGCAAGATATAAAAGTAAAAAAAATCATGACAAATAATTTTCGCTTATTAATTCAAACACCAAATAAGATTTGTTTCGATGAAAAGATTAATCAAATTGATTTTTGCTCTGAACAAGGTAAATTATCAATACTATCTAATCATTGTTCTATCATGGGCTGCTTGCGGCCCTCACCTCTAACAATTCATTTATTGTCGAAAAAAAAGAAAATTATCATTTGTAATCAAGGATTTTTTAAATTTGATAATAATGAATTAATAATTCTTACTAATTTTTTCTCCTATTTAGAAAATTTTGATAAGAAATTGTTTTTGCAGCAAAAAGAAAAACTTACTACTTCATTAAAAAAATTGCTATTACACAAAAAAATTTATGAAAAAATTAATAAAGATCTAGAATTTTTTTTATCGTCAACCAAGAAAATATTGCGAAAATAAAATGTCTTTTATCTTCTAATGTAATAAAATTAATATATGACACCAATTTTTGTTGTGATGTTTATTTTTGGGATAATCGCTTTGCTTATTGGATTACTTTTGTCAAGTAGTGGTTCAACGACTAATCTTTTATCAATAGGTGGACAAGATTTAGAATTATTTAAAAAAACAAAAGATCGTGGTTTTATCAAAATTTTACAAATGGCAATGTTTGTTGTTTCACTTGCATTAATTATTTGCGGATTTATAGCAATGATGATTAATAAAAAATAATGCCATCATCGTCTCATAAAAGTGATTATTCTAAATTAATTTTAAAAATCGTAAATAATGAAAAAAGACCAATCCCAATTGGAATAATTTTACGCAAAATATTACTAAAAATTAAAAACATCAATAAAAAAAAATTTTTTGAAAATATTAACAATCTTTTAAATTCCGCACAATTAATCAAATTAAAAAATAATAAAATTGTTCTTGGTTACCCAAAAGCAGAAATTGATCGATCAAAATTTTTTATTGGAACAATTTTTTTAAATTCTAAATTAGCAGGTTTTATTACTGAAAAATTTAAAAACGAAAGTGAATATTTCGTTCATCACACAAATTTAAATGGGGCGTTAAATGGCGATACTGTTGAGTTTGCCTTATTGAAAATTGAAAAAAGTGATCAACGATTAAAAGATGCAATCGTCACAAAAATAATTAAACGGAAAAAAAAATTTTTTGTCGGTTGTTTCCACAAAAAACAGGATGATTATTTGATTGAGAGTGATGATCAAAAAATGTATCTTCCTATTAAATTAACAAACACCTGTGATTTAATAGATCAAACAAAATATCTATTTGAAATCACTTCCTTTGAAAAAAATTATTGTTTGGCAAAAGTAAAAAAAAATATTGGTCATATTTTAGAAACTGGTACGGATGTCTTATCAATTCTTTATGACAATGGTATAAAAATTGATTTCTCACCTGAATTATTGGATGAATGTGAAAAAATTTCATCAGATTGTGAATTTGTTTGACAACAATGTCGTAAAGACTTGACAAATTTGAATATTATTACTATTGATCCAAAAACATCAAAAGATTTTGATGATGCTTTCTATGTTAAAAAAATAAACAATGATTTATTTAAGTTATATGTTTGTATTGCTGATGTTAGCTATTATGCAAAATGAAAAAGTAATCTCGACAAAATTGCAAGGCAAAGAGGAAATTCGATTTATCTAATCGATCGTGTTATACCAATGTTACCATTTAAATTATCGGATGATATTTGTTCCTTAAATCCAAGTGTTAAGCGACTAACGCTAACATGTGAAATTGATATTGATAAATTAGGGGAGTTTAAAAAAATTAATGTTTACCCATCAATTATCAAAAGTCATCAACGATACAATTATGAAGAAATTAATTCATTTTTTGATGATAACGATTTAATTACTAATGAAAAAATGAAGGAATTATTGAACGATGCCTATGAATTACATAAAATTTTAGATTTTAAAAAGCAAAAAAGAGGATACATTAATTTTAATATTAGTGAAACAAAAATTATTGTGAACAAAAAATGTGAACCAATTGAAATTCAATTAAAACAATTAGGTGATGCGCAAAAAATGGTTGAAGATTTTATGCTTGCCGCTAATGAAGCAGTAACAATTTTTGCACACATGCATAAATTACCTTTTATTTACCGCATTCATGATTTACCGGAACAAAAAAAAATTAATACTTTTAATATTGAATTACAAAAATTAGGAATTGAAAAAATAGATTTAAATGGAGATATCAAACCAAGCAAAATCGCTGAATGATTAAAGAAAAATGAAAATAATGAAAACATTGATTTAATAAATATTTTGTTATTAAGATTGATGGCAAAAGCTAAATATTCGACAAAAAATACTGGACACTTTGGTTTAGCACTAAAAAATTATACACATTTCACTTCACCAATTAGACGATATGCAGATTTAGTAGTACATCATATTTTTTGAATGTTTTTATTTACAAAAAATGAATATAACGATTCGCAAAGGAATGAATTAAAGAATGAATTACAAAAAATATGTGAAAAAGTTAACGAATGTGAAAGTATTACTGCCCAAACAGAACGTGATGTCAATAATTTTAAATTCGCACAATATATGACAAAATTTATTGGTTGTAAATTTAGTGCTAAAGTCTTATCTGTTTCCCCATATGGTTTATTTCTTAAATTGTCTAATTCGATCGAAGGTTTTATTAAAATTAATAATTTGAAGGATGATTTTTATATTTATGATCAAAATAATTATCAACTAGTTGGAAAAAATAAAAAACAAATTTTTACACTTGGAACAAAAATATATGTCAAATGCATTATTGCAAACCCCATTCAAAGGAAGATTGAATTTGATTTTATTCGAAGGTTATAGTTATGAAAATTTTAGTTAATAATAAAAAAGCTTTTTTTAATTATGAAATTTTGGAAAAATTTGAAGCCGGAATTAGTTTATTAGGTTGCGAAGTAAAAGCACTTATCACAAGTAGAAGTTCATTAGATGGTGCATTTTGCATTATTAGAAATAATGAAGTATTTATTTTAAATATGCACATTTCGCCATATAAATATGGCGATCAAAATTTTAATTCTCAACAAAATCCTACACGAACACGAAAACTATTATTGAATAAAAATGAAATTAGAAAAATTGATATGTTTTTAAAAAAACATCGTGCAACAATTGTACCGTTGAAGACATATTTTAATCGCAAAAAAATAAAAGTGGAAATTGCTATTGCTCGAAAAAAAAATAATAATGATAAAAGACAAGCAATCAAAGAAAAACAAGAAAAAAGAGAAATGAAAAGAATGTTAAAGTATTAATATAATTTTTATATGAGTCAAAATCTAAATAAATATGAAAATATTCTTCATTTTGATTGTTTCCCAAATTTATTTTTTATTAATCGTTTAGCTATTATTGTTTGCTTCTTTTTTTGCCTAATTTTGCAATTGTCATTTTGACTGCTACCAGATTTTTTTTCCAAAACCAACCCAAAAACGAATATAGATGTTTTGCTGTCAGTGACAAAATCTATTCAAATAACTTTTTTGTCTTTTTATATCGTTTTAAATTTAATTTCATTACCAATAATTTTTTATACAATAAGATTCCTTCTATATGCTTTCTTCATACCAAGTTATTTGAAAAAACTAGTAATTTCAAATTTAAAAATTATTAGTAATATCGATCTTGACAAAATAAAACCTAAAGTAGCTATTGTACAAGGTGTATGCAATGATTTTGTTCCATCATCATTTGTTGATTTATTCAATCAAACTTACAAAAATGTTGATTATTTTATCCTTGACGATTCATCTTCGGATATAGCATCACAACAATTAATTGAATGTGTTGATATGTTTAAAAAAAAATATGGTAAAGACGTAACGATAATAAGGCGTAATACTGAAAATAAAAAAAAATTTCTATGAAAATTTGGTAACATAAAAAATTTTGTTGAAAATTATTGTGATAAATATGACTATATTCTAGAAACGGATACTAGTAGCGTTCTTTCTTACAACTATCTTGAAATAGCATTAAAATATTTTTATTCAAATGATTTAAAAACGAGGAAAATTGCATTCGTTGTTGGAAGTCACTATCATTATGAAACACATAATTTGTTTTCAAAATTTGTCGATAAATCTATGCAATTCATGCGTGTTGTAGCTGGTGAAACAGCTTTATCAGGCTCACCTCTCGGTCCTGATGCTTTTGCGACTCTTTATAAGGTATCTGCATTAAAAAAAATTCCATTTGAAAAAGTTCAATGTCCAATTGATGATTATGCCAGAGGTCTGTGATTACTAAATAACAAATTTTGCAATATTTACTGCCCATTAATTTATGCTGCTAAAATTGCCCCTTGTAATATTTATCATTTTAAAGAACAAAGATGTAAGTGATATTCTGGTGAAATGTTTTTATTTAGAACTAAATTATCATTTTGTACTAAAAAAGATATATATCATGGTATTGGTTGTCTTTTTAATTGATATATGACGGGTATATACACTTGATTAAATTTTTTTGTTTCCTTATCATTTAATGTTTTTCTTTATTTAACATCATATCATCAAATTATTTTACCACAATTAATTGTTTTAGGTGGTGTTGCCATTTTACCATGTTTAATATTAATTTCGATTTATGAAATAAAAAAAATTTCAATTAAACCACTTTTAATTTTTGCTTTTGTTCTTCCTCTTATGCATTTAGCAATTTTGTATGATGCAATTTACTCAATTGTCTATATTGGATACATCTTAAAAAAAACATGGTATTCTAAATATGTGTTACCCAAAAAGGCCATTAATTTAACATCATTCCAAAAAATTAAATTGATTATGCCGCGATTGCTAATTAGTATTGCAATCTCTGTTACTGTCTTTTTGTTCGACCATTTTTTAATTAAAACGAATATAAAAATTTTAAATATTCCTATCTATGTTTTCCTTATTGTTTTTCCACTAATTGCTCCATTGATTTGCTATATCTTGTTTGTTTCTATTGGTGAAATTAAAGTTAAAAATAAACTACAAAATGAAAACGATATAAATGGTGCTAATATTAATAAAAAACACTTCTTATACGATTGAATAATGCATACAATTAATAAAACAAAAAACAAAAAAATTATCGAAAATTTTAATAAGTGTGTTGATAATAAATCTTAATTTTTTTATTTTTTAGGTAAAATTTTTTCAATAATTTTGTTAAACTCTTTTTCGTGTTCAACCGCTAATTGTGAAAGGATTTTACGATTTACCACAATTTTATTTTTTTTCAATAAATAAATAAACCTAGAATAATTTAAATTAAATGGTTTAACAGCAGCAGATATTCGGGTAATTCATAATTTTCTAAATTCTCGTTTTTTTGCTTTACGATCGCGATATGCATACTGACCTGCTTTAATTACAGTTTGGTTAGCAACTCGATAAGATGTATGCCTTGTTCCTCGCGCACCGCTTGCCTTATTTTTAATTGACTTTCGATATTGTCTAGCTTTTGTCCCACCTTTTACTCTCATGATTTATCTCCTTCTTTATTTATTTATTGTCCTACCCAACTTTTTAGTGAAAGTTGAATTAAGAAAAGTATCTTTTCGAAGGTGCCTTTTTTGCTTATGTGTTTTATTGTGAGCTAAGTGACTACGATAAGCATGTTTCCTCTTTAATTTTCCGTTTGCGGAATAAATTAAACGTTTTGCTACTGCTTGTTTAGTTTTTAATTTATTTTTTGCCATATTTTTTTCTCCTTAATTAAATTCTTTATTTCTTCACAAAAATTGCTTCATACATAATAGGTGATATTTTTTTTAATTTTGAAAAAACTTTTGCATTTTCAATAATTAATTTTAAAAAATCCTCATAAATTTGATTAATATATTCTATTTTCGTTGCAACACGTCCAAAAGTCATAACTTTGAATCGAATTTGGTAGCCTTGTTTTAATCACTTATTGACTTGGTTGGCCTTTCATTGTAAGTCGTTACTTCCAATTTGTGGCTTTATCTTAACTTCTTTTGAAACAACGACACTTTGCTTCTTCTTAGCTTCTTTTAACTTTATTTGTTGTTGATAAAGAAACTTGTCATATTTAATGATTTTACAAATTGCTAAGTTTTTTGTTTTTTTTGCCGAAGCGAATAAAACCAAATCATAATCTTTACTATTAGCTAATTTCATTGCTTCTGTTGTCATCATTACTCCTAAATTTTTACCATTTTCATCAATAACAAAGACTTTTTGATCGTGAATTTGATCATTGATTAAATATTTACTATTCAATTTGTCTGTTTATCCTTAAATCGCTAAAATATAAAAAAGTATGACAAGAGTTTTAAACTATTGCACAAATCACGAGTAATAAGCTTTATGCCTACTTTTTCGTAAAAATCAGGCGAGTTGTACAACTACTTTCTTATACGGTGTTAATTATAACAAAAATAAGCCATCTCTTTATATGGTGCACTCAAAGGGACTTGAACCCTTACTCACGAGGAATTAGATCCTAAGTCTAACGCGTCTGCCAGTTCCGCCACGAGTGCATGGTGCACTGTAAGGGATTCGAACCCTCGACCCAATGATTAAGAGTCACTTGCTCTACCCCTGAGCTAACAGTGCACAAGAATACAAAAATTATATTTTTTTTTATAAAATGATAGTAAAAATTACGAAATATTCGTATAATCATTAAAAATATTATTTTAATAAGAAAGGCTAAATATGAGTAAAGTTGTTACAAAGATGGAATTTGTCGATACTATTGCTAGTGCAACAAAATTACAAAAAACACAAGTTTCTTCAGTTTTTGATGAAATGAATACATTTCTAAAAAAATCACTAAAAAGTGGAAATGAAGTTAAATTTCCTTTTGGAAAAGTAAAAGTTGTGTCAGTTAAGGCAAAAAAAGGTATTAATCCTTTTACAAAGAAACCTATGACAATTCCTGCTTGCAAAAAACCTAAATTTGTTTTCTCAAAAGAATTCAAATTAATGTTTAAGAAGTAATAATTAAATAGAGTAAAAATAAAAGTGCATAGGAGAATATGCACTTTTATTTTTTTTGTAATTCTTCAATTAAATTAGAAATAACATTTTTCGCTTCGATATAAATATTTTTATCGGTTAACGAAATTCCTAACAATTTAATTGTTTCTAATGGTGATAACGAACTGCCTGATGATAGAAAGTTAAAATATTTTTTTAATATCTCTTTATCAGTTATGCGTTTTGCAACATATAAACCGATGATTTGTCCAATTGCATATTTATAGACATAAAGATTGTTTGCATAAAAATGACTTATACGAAAAATTGTCGAATATTGATATTGATATATTTCATCTTTTTTTTTAAATTCATCTAATCCTGCATATTTTTCAATTAATTTCTTATATAGTGCAAGGCCGCTTGTAACGGTAAAAGTTTTTTCATTATTAATGTCTTGAGCAACAACATATTCTCAATTTGAAAAAATTATTTGTCTTGTTGTACAATTAAAAAAATTATCGATAAATTGCATAATTAAATATTTTTTAATTGTAGAATTTTTTGCATATTTTTTTAAGTTATAAAAAAATAATAATGTTTCATTACAAATACTTGGAATTTCTGCATAAAAAATATCAACATCACAATATGGTCAAGAGTTATTTTTATCGTTTTGTTTTTTTCCACAAAAATATGAATGAACAGAATGCCCCAATTCATGAATTAAAGTGCTTACGGCATCAAGTGAGTTATTAAAATTCATCAAGATAAAATAACGATCTAAACCGAATGTTCTACCAATGGAATAAGCACCATTGTATTTACCCTTTTTTGGCAAAAAACTAATTCAATTTTGTGTAAATGCTTTTTTAACAACGACCAAATATTCTTCTTTCAACGGTGCCAAAGCTTTTAAAACGATTTGTTTTGCCTGTTCAATTGTTACATTTTCAATTTTTAAATAATTTGTTGATAAATCCCATGGTTCAATGTCATCGATTTTTAACATTTTTTGATAAATTTCTTCTTTTATTTTTTTATATTTTAGAAATATGGATTTAAAGTTTTCAATATTTTTATAAATACTAAATAAAATATTTTCATTAATTTCATCATTAAAAAAAACCTCATCAACATAGCTTTTGAAACCGCGTGCCTTAGCATAATTATTCGCATTTAAAAAATTATTAAATAATGTCTTACTAAATGTATTCATATATTGATAATATGCATGATGGAAAGTGATTCAAGCATTTTTACGGAGACATCTATCTTTGCTCTCCATATATTTAATTAAGTCATAAGCGGAAATAATCTTAATTTCTTTACCTGTTTTATCTTTTATTGGTGGAAAAGAAATATCACTACAACTTAATGTGAGAAAGATTTCGTTAAATCCATACGAAGTAGCGGTCAGTTTTGTTCATAGTTTTTCTTGTTCTAATGGTAAAATGTGCTTTCTCTCCCTAAAAATTAATGCAAACATTCGTTGATAGTTTTGAAATTTTTTATTGGCAAGATATTCTTTTATAGTTTTTTCATTTTTAAGATAAACATGAGTCAAATTAGCTAATTTTTCTTCATATTTTTTGCCAATATATGAAAGTTGTTGTTGCAGTTCGATTCATTTATTATCACTCAAGTTTTCATAATTATGATTTGATACATAGTTGGCAATAACATTACTAATTTTTTCTTTGTTTTTGATGTTACACAATCATTTTTCAAAAGTGTTTGATGAATTGCAAAAAATATTAATATTTTGCACTTCATATTCTAAAGTCTTTTTTCATTCATCGATCCATCAAGATAAGGATTTATTTTTTAAAATCGGTTCTAAATTTCACTCGTATTTTTTTGTACTTTGATTCTGTGCCATTAAAAAAATTATATGGTAAATGAACATTATTTACCATGTGAAAAAGACAAAAAATGAATAAATTTGAAGTAGTACAAAATTATCAAAATGACGACTTAATTAATTATTAGGAGATAAAATAATTTTAATAAACAAATAAAATAATAGATACAATTCATTAATAACGTGGTAAAGGGGTAATAATGACAAGTAAAAAAATAAAAAGAAATCAAGTTATATAGAAAAAATACTTAATGGGTTAATTAGCATCATTTTAGGAAATTAGAGTTTGTTTTATTCTTTGTGGTAGTGATATCATTAATACGTTGAATGCGCCGTAGTGAAGGAAATTAGAATGACAGAAAAACAAGAAAATATGCTAAAATAAAGTTAAAATAGAAAAAGTAAAAATTGATAAATAATACAAAAATTAAACAAATAGAGAACCATATATTTTAATTATGAATATAGGTTGAATATTTCTAATAGTATTCGGTGGAATAATATATTTTTCCATAACAATTATTCCAATATATAGAGCAAATCAAAGATATAAACAACTAAGGCAAGAGACTTATACAAAAATAGATACTCTATTACACAAAAAAAAAGAAGTAAATACAATTATCTTTTTCTCAACACTAAACAAATATAAAAGTCTAAATCGCATTGATAAAATAAGCATAAAACAAAAAGGAATATACATATTACATAACAAGACAAAAAATAAATATTATGTTGGCCAAGCACATGACCTAATTAAAAGAGTTAAATCACACTTTACCGGTTTTGGAAACGGGAAAATATACCACGATTACAAAAACAAAGATTATTTTACAATAAAACTAGTATTAACAAATCAATTAAACGAATTAGAAAAAGAAACCATATGATATCTTAAACAAAACAATCAAAAACTTTATAACGATATAAAATATGATAACTATTTAAAATAAAAAACCACGATTTTTTAATTAATGTAGTAAATCTGCACCAAATCCAAATCTATATAAATTACTATATTCATGTGAAGCAAATATGGCCTGTATTAAAATATTTACTTTATCTCTTTGTTATATAGATAAGTGCAAAAATACAAACTATTAGGAAACAAATCATGATTACAAAAAAATATCAATGTTGATAAAAATATTGATGCATTTTTATTTTATTAAGATTAAAAATTTGGTAATCTTGTAAAACACGATTGTGAATTTGTTTAATCAATTGTTGGTGATCATTATCCCAATTATCCAGCAAACTATTACAATCAACAATGATTTGATCAATTGTTGTATAACGATATTTTTTATCTTCTTTTTTGCAAGCAATACAACGAAAAATAATATTTTCTAATGCTTTTGGTATTGTCTTATTTATTGATGAAATGCAAGGCATATCATATTTTAGTGGTTTAAGCAAAATGTTTTCTTCTTTTTCACCGTTTTCAAGATGAAATGGTTGTTTCCCCATAACCATTTCATATAAAATAATCCCCAATGAAAAAAAATCAAATTGTGTTGTTAATCCCGCTTGGTATGCAGCATAACTATCGTAATTAAACTGGTTTTTGTCAATAATGTCAGGTAGAAGATATGAATAGGTTCCATAAATTTCATTTTTTGTTTCATTTGTATAGATTTTTACCTCGTCCTTATGTAATAAATGTGAGTATTTTTTTTCAATGACACTTGAAATCCCAAAATCAATAATTGTAATTTGGTTTAAATCAGTATTAATAATCATATTTTCTGGTTTAAGATCACGATGAATTATTTGGTGCTTTAAATCGTGCATGGCTTTTACACCAAAAAGAATTTTTAAAAAATAACGCAAAGCTATTTTTGGTAAAAATGGACCATTTTCATGCAAATATTGTTTTAATGAAACTCCTTCAACATATTCCATAATAATAAAAATTTTATCACCCTCATTTCATGATTCAATTGTTTTAATAATATTTGGTTTTCCCGATAATCGTTGGTTTGTGATTGATTCATTGATAATGTTTTGTCAATACTCCGGTTGACAATCAATTGGTTTATAAATAACTTTAATTATTATTTTGTCACTACAATTAGAAAGACAATGTCCTAAATAAATTTCACTATCCATTCCCCCTTTTTTAAAAAAACGATCAATCATATACAAATTTTTGTATATTGTTCCGTTATTGATTTTTTGACAATATTTTTCGTTATTCATTGTTTACATACAAAAAGAATTTCTTTTAATAATTATCATAAATTAAATCATTATTTGATAATTGATAATTCACCAAAAATTCCCAACCGTTTTCCATCAATCACTAATCTAACCTAAAAATGTTTGATATAATCCATAATATAGTTTAGTTTGTGGAAGATTGATAAATCGCATACCCACACTAAGAACATTCAAATATTTTATTAATAAAGGAGGTGTTGCTTATGGTTGCTAAACAAAAAAAGATAACAAGAATAGCCATTGTTCATTTGCCAGGTGGACAAGCAAAACCGGGTACAACTTTAGCTTCTTACGGAATAAATATGGCTGAGTTTACTCGTCAATTTAACGAGCAAACAAAAGAAAGAATGGGGGATTTGGTTCCTGTTGAAATTACCGCTTATAGCGATAAATCATTTAATTTTATTATCAAAACTTCACCTGTTTCATTCCTACTAAAAAAAGCATTAAAGATTGAAAAGGCAGGAAAAAATCAATTAACCGATAAAGTTGGAAAAATATCTAAGGAAGAAGCGTTAAAGATTGCTAAGTATAAATTACCAGATTTATCTGCTTATGATGAAGAAACTGCTTTAAAAATTATTGCTGGAACAGCAAAACAAATGGGAATCGAAATTGAGGGGGTTGATTGCTCTCATAAAAGCAACAAAAATTAAAAATGAAAAGAAGTAAAAAATATTTAAATGCTATTAAACAAATCGATAAAAAAAAGATTTATTCAGCAAAAGATGGTGTAGAATTAATCAAAAAAATTAACCAGACAAAGTTCGATGCTTCAATTGATATTGCAATAAAATTAAATCTTGATACAAGCAAAGCTGAACAACAATTGAGAGGAACAATTTCGTTACCACATTATTACGGAAAGCAAATAAAGATTTTAGCTATCACTGATGAAATTTCAAATGAAGAAGCAAAAAAACTCGGAATAAAAGTTGGTCAAACAGATATGATTAATGAAATTAAAGGTGGACAAATTAATTTTGATCTAATTATTACTGTACCAAAATTCATGCCTAGTTTATCAAAATTAGGAAAAATTTTAGGACCAAAGGGGTTGATGCCTAATCCAAAACTTGGAACTGTAACAACAAACATTGTAAAAACAATTAATGAATTTAAAAAAGGTAAAAATCAATACCGAACTGATACATATGGGAATGTACATATGAAAATCGGAAAAATTTCCGCTCCAACAAATGATATTGTTGAAAATATTGATACGCTAATTTCATTTATCAAGTCAAAAAGACCAGCAACTGTGAAAGGTGACTATATCAAAAATATTACAATTTCTTCAACGATGGGTCCAAGTATAAAACTTGTTAAATAGTCATAATTTTTTGTGAAGAAATTTGTATCGCAAAAATTATTTGACGGAATAATCACTAACATTTTCATTTAATATTAAAACTTAAAAAATTATTTATAAAATATAAATGATTTCTTTCTATGAAAGTTGTTGTTGGTCTTGGCAATATTGGAAAACAATTTGAAAATACGAGACATAATGTTGGTTTTTTAGTTGTTGATTATTTTTTAAAGAAATTAAAAATAAAACTTGATCAAGAAAATTTTGATTGTTTCTATACACTAGCAAAAATAAATAACGATAATTTTCTTTTTGCTAAACCAACAACATTAATGAATTTATCCGGTAATTGTGTTCAAAAAATACTCAATTACTATCATGTTGCTAGTGAAAACCTAATCGTTTTTTCTGATGATTTAGATCAAGATTTAGGTAAATATAAAACTCGTACCAGTTGTTCATGTGGTGGACATAATGGGTTAAGAGATATTTCCACAAAAATTAAGACAGATAATTATTTGCATTTTAAAATAGGAATTGGTCGACCAAAAGATAAAAATATTAAAGATTATGTTTTAGGCAAATTTAGTCGTGATGATTTGAATTGTCTTAAAAAAATTTTTGAAAAAGCTTATAAATTAATTCAATTAATTAGTTTAAATTCCTCAATTAATATTGCATTAAGCAAATTGAATAATTAGAAAGATTAAGATGAAAGTTATAAAAAGAGATGGTCGAATTGTCGATTTTGATGCAAAAAAAATTAGCAATGCTTTAATTGCTTCTATTATTGCAAATAAATTTTCTTTAAAAAGCATAGATGTCAACAATATTACTGACATTATTGTTAAAAATTTAAAAGATAAAAAACAAAAAGATTATTCGGTTGAAGCAATTCAAGATATTGTTGTTGCAACACTATACAAGTTAAAATACTCAAAATTGGCAAAAAAATACGAAACATATAGAAAAGAGCGAAATAAAATCCGTGAACGAAATTCTAATTTAATGAATGTTATCACAAAAATTGGGATTCAAACGGATAAGGACAATGCTAATGTTGGTAATAATTTTTCTGCAAAATTACTACGAATCGCTTCCGAAGCAAATAAATGACATATCCTAACAAAACTATTACCAATTGATATTGCTCAATACCATGAAAATGGTGATTATTATATTCATGATTTAGATAGCTATAATTTAACAACAAATTGCTTACATTTACCGACATATAAATTACTAAAAGAAGGGTTTAATACTGGTTATGGAACAATTTTACCAGCAAAGAATATTGAGTCCGCCGCTGCTATTTTATGCATTGCTTTACAGGCAAGTCAAAATGATATGTTTGGTGGACAATCCCACCCAAATTTCGATAATGATTTAGCTGATATTGTTGCGTTAACACGAAAAAAGATTATTAACACAATTAAAGAAATTGGTGGCGATGTGACAAATAAAAAAATTATTGAAAATATTCTTGAAAAACGAATTAGACAAGCAATGCAAGCAGTAATTTACAATTTGAATACAATGCATTCAAGAGCAGGTAGTCAAGTGCCTTTTTCCTCATTAAATATCGGTATCCCAAAAAATGATGATGCTGCTTTAATTTGTAAGTATTTATTGCTCGAATATGAAAAAGGACTAGGTAATGGTGAACAACCAATTTTTCCTAATATTATTTTTCGCGTAAAAGATGGAGTTAATAAAAGACCTAATGATAAATATTATTATTTATTTGAACTTGCTGCACGTGTCGCTAGTTTACGAATGAATCCAACTTTTATGAATATTGATAGTGATTTTAATAAACAGTACTATCAGGAAGGAATTATTCCAGCAACAATGGGGTGCCGTACATATTTAATGTCCAATATTAATGGAAAAGATGGTGTCTATGGACGTGGTAACAATGCCCCATGCACAATCAATTTAGTGCGTTTGGCAATTAAAGCAAAAAAAAATCTTAAATTATTTTTTAAATTACTAGAAAAAATGTGTGTTTTGGTTAAAGACCAATTATTACATCGCTTTTCAATCCTAAAAAAACTTAAGGTTAAAGATTTGCCTTTTGTTACTGGTCAGCATTTAATGGTTGGATCAGAAAAATTAAATAGGACGGATTCAATTGAAGCAGTAATGAAAAATGGAACATGAGCAATTGGTTTTATTGGTTTAGCAGAAACTCTTAAACTTTTAGTTGGTAAACATCATGGTGAAAGTGAAAAAGCGCAAAAGTTAGGTTTAAAAATCGTTAAAACAATTAGAGATAATTGCGATAAATTTAAGAAAAAATATCATTTAAATTTTAGTTGCTATGCTACTCCTGCGGAAGGACTTTCTGATAAATTTACCGTTCTTGATGAAAAATTATACGGTTCGATTCCTTGGGTTACAACAAAAGGATTTTACACAAATTCATTCCATGTTCCTGTTGATTATCCTTGCTCAATTGCTCATAAAGTTAAAATCGAAGCACCATATCATAAATTGTGCAATGGTGGACATATCTCGTTTATTGAATTTGATTCATACCCAACTACTAATGATGTAATTAAAGTGGTTACATATGCTTTTGATAAAACAAATATTGGTTATATTGGAATTAATTTTTTTATTCGTTATTGTGCAGATTGCTCAAATAATAATGAAAATTAGATTAGCTGCTATTTTACCTAATTCAAATGTAAATGGAGAAGGCTTACGGAAAGTTTTCTTTTCACAAGGTTGTCGTCATCATTGTCAAGGATGTTTTAATCAACATACTTGACCGTTTAATGGTGGAAAAATATGTGACTGTGACCAATTGATTAACGAAACACTAGAAGAAACATATTTATCAGGTGTAACATTTTGTGGTGGAGAACCATTCCAACAACCTATTCCTTTTGCATATTTAGCTAAAAAATTTAAAAAAAATAAAATTAATATTTGATGCTTTACTGGCTATACATGGGAAGAATTACAAAATTTAATGAAAGATGATAGCAATATTAAAGATCTATTAACAAATCTGGATGTGTTAATTGATGGAAGATTTGATAAAACAAAAATGAATACGAAAGATAAATTTCCTAGTACAACTAATCAACGAGTTATTGATGTCCAAAAAAGTTTGAAAATTGGCAAAGTTGTTTTGTGAAAAAAACAATTTGTTTTAGTATAATACTCATTATGAAAACTGTTTATCTAAAACCACACCAAAAAGTTTGTCCTGTTTGCGGTTCAACACATATCATTGAGATAAGTAGAATAACTGGTTATTTAGCATTTAATGAACGATTTGGTAGTGGTAAAACTAAAGAAAGAAGTAAACGAATAGATCATAACAATAAGCACAAAAAAATTTATTAAATCTAAAGTGTTTCTTTTGTTTTAACGATTTTTAAACCTAATTTTTACTTAACGAATGGCAGTGACGACAACGAGCAGAATATATTTTTTTATCACCAATTACAATTTGCTTTTTGCTATTAATATTTGTTCGCTCTGTGAAAGAAGCTTCGGCACCACAAATTGAACAAATTGCTTTTAATTTAGTTACCTTTTCAGCAGTAATTATTAGTTCTTTCATTGTTGAAAAAGGTTTACCATTAAAATCCATATCTAATCCAGAAACTATGACAATGTATTTTTTATTTGCCAAATAATTACAAACTCGTGATAAATTTTTATCAAAAAATTGGGCTTCATCAATTGCGATAACATCAATTTTTTCCTTTTTGTTTTTAATATATTTAAATATTTCATTGGAATTAGAAATAATAATTGATGATAATTTTTCCCCATTTCGTGATGTCGCATATCTTGGTGATCTTGTATCAATTTTTGGTGTAAACAATAAATAATGTGCATCGCAATAATTAAGACGATTCAATCGGTGTATTAATTCTTCAGTTTTACCAGAAAACATTGGCCCACAAATAACTTCTATTCGACCTCTTGAGACACCAAAAGAATTTATTTTTGCCATAATGAATATTATAAATTAGACATTAAAACGATAGTAACAAACATCACCATCTTTAACAATGTAATCTTTACCTTCAATTCTCAATAATCCTTTGTTTTTTACTTCATTCTCGGATTTTAATTTAATTAAATCGTTTGCATTCATCACTTCAACACGGATAAAACCTTTTTTTATGTCGCTATGAATTAAACCACCACAATCTGGGGCCTTCATTCCATTAACAAATGTTCATGCCTTAACCTCGTCTTTTCCAAATGTAAAAAAAGATGATAAATTTAGTAATTTATAGGATTTGGTAATCAATTTATCTAATCCCGATTCGTTTAAATTTAATTCTTTAATTATTTTGCTCTTTTCTATAAGTGGCAATGTAGAAAGTTGTTGTTCGAAGCGAATAGAAATAGGTAAAACTATATCTTTTTTACTAACAAATGCTTTTAATTTTTGATAGTAAAGATTTGCTGTTGGGTTAGTTAAATCATTTTCATCGATATTAGCAACATATAATGTCGGCTTAATCGTTAAAAAATTATCTAATTTGATTAGATCTTTTTCAGCAGATGATAATTCCAAATCTTTTAATAATTTATTTTGTAATAAATGATTTTTAATTTTTGCATATATATTGTTAAATTTGACTGATATTTTATCACCCGATAAAGCTTTAGAATGAACACGTGAAATTTTCTTATTAACAAGATCTAAATCTGAAATAATCAATTCCATATTTATAATTTCAACATCTCTTTGGGGGTCAACATTATTGTATACATGTGTTATTCCTTTATCATTAAAACATCTTACAATGTGACATATCGCACTAACTTCACGAATGTTTGCTAAAAATTGATTGCCTAATCCTTCTCCTTTTGACGCCCCTTTTACTAAACCAGCAATGTCAATGAATTGACAAATAGCTGGTGTTGTTTTTTGGGGATTAATTATATTTTTCAATTGCTCTAATCGCATATCAGGAACGGCAACAACACCAATATTGGGTGTAATTGTTGCAAAAGGATAATTGGAAGCATCAACATTTAAATTAGTAATGGCATTAAAAAGAGTTGATTTTCCTACATTCGGTAAACCAACGATTCCAATTGATAATTTCATATTTATTCTAAAAAATAATTAACAAAAATTATTCTGGTTCGTCTGGAGTGTTTTGTTCGCTGTCGTCCAATAAATCTGTTTGATCTTTTTTTGATGTTTGATTATAATTAAATTTTTCATCATCTTCCTCATCAGCTCCATAATAAATTTCGTTATCATTTGTTTTCTTAGTTTCAGATTTTGAATAAGTGTCACCATTTTCTTCATCTTCTTGCTCAAAGTCATATAATGCATTTTCCAATTTTACAATTTCATCATGTTTTAAAAATTCACGAATCTTCCATTTTTTATTACCAACAAAAATAAATCTTTTATCTTGTAATAGATCAACATAAAATTGCGAAATATTTTTTTGTTCTTCTTCATCGAATTTACATTTTTTTACTAAATCTTTTCAAATTTGCATAAAAGTAAAAGATTTGTTTTTGTAATTTTTTAACGCCAATTCGTAAGCTAAAGTAATATTTTGTTTAGTAATCATTTTTACTACATTTAATTATATATGTAATCATTATTTGCTCTTATTTAAAAAAGCAATATATTTGTTAATTCGGTCTTGTATTTCTTTTTTACCTAATATTGGAATTATTTTTAATAATTCTGGCCCATGCTCAACACCAGTAACAAGTAATCTAATTGGCATAAACAAATCTTTACCCGATGCTTTTGTTATTACCTTTATTTGACTAAAAATTTTTTTTGTATTTTCCAAATCAATTTTTTTGGTTTGGCTAATTAATGAAATAAAATTTTGTGCAACTTTTTGTCATTGTTCGCTAACTATTTTCCTACAAATTTCTTGTGGGTTATAAGTAAAAAAAGTATTATGAATTAAATCATTGATTTCTTTGGCATAACTAATTTGCTTTTTATACAATAATAAAATCTCATCAATTTGATTTTCGAATTTACTTAAATCAATATTAATAAATTTTTTAATAAACGATAAATAATCCATATCTGCCATTTTACTAATATATTGATTGCTCATTCATTTCATTCGATCAAAATCAAAGAAACAAGGTGATTTCGAAACACGATCAACATCAAAATCTTTAATTAATTGCTCCATACTTAATATTTCAACATTTGTTTTTGGCGACCAACCTAATAGTGCCAAAAAATTAGTAACGGCATGAGGAAAAAAACCTAAATCACGGTAGTTTTGAATAAATTGATGTAAAGTTTGATCTCGTTTGGATAATTTTTTACCATCCTTACCAACAATTAATGATATGTGACCATATTCGACTTTACTATTAGCAAAACCTAAAGTATCGCGGATAGCAATTTGATAAGGAGTGTTGGAAATATGCTCTTCACCGCGAATAATATGGGTTATTTTCATGTCATAATCGTCGATAACAACAGCAAAATTGTACATGGCGATCCCATTGGATTTTAAAATAACCGGATCGGTTAAACAATTAGTGGGAACAATAATTTTACCTCGGAACATATCGTTTCATGATATTGTTGTGTTGTCACTAATTTTTAGTCGAATTGTGCAAGGGATTTTATCATCTATTTTTTTTTGTATTTCTTTTTTTGATAAAAAAAGACAATGACGATTATATTTTGGCGTTATACCTTTGTTTGAAGCATTAATTCGATTTTGTATTAATTCGTCTTGCGTACAAAAACATCTGTATGCCTTCCCTTCAGACAGTAATTTATATGCTAAATCTCTATACCTTTGTAATTTTTGTGATTGAATATATGGGCCAAATTCTTTGGGATTTTCGCACGATTCATCTGGTTTAATTCCTAATCATTTGAGATTAGAAAATTGCGATTTGATCCCCCCTACAACATTACGCTTAATATCAGTATCTTCAATTCTAACAATAAAATCACCATTATTGTGTTTAGCAAATAAATAATTAAATAATGCTGTTCGCGCACCACCAATGTGAAAAAAACCAGTTGGACTTGGTGCATATCTTGTTCTAATCTTGCTCACCATCATTTTGATTATATTTAATCGCCGTTTTTGATTTTCTTAACAAATCAAATCTTCGTAGATCTTAAATAATGTTTGATAATCAAGTTGTTCAGCGCGAATGTTCAAATTTATTTTGTGATTCGCTAACCAATTTTGAATTTGATTTTTTAAAGGATAATTGTTTATAATTTTTTTTCGTTTAAACTTAAAAATGACGTTTAAAAATTTATGAAAATTAAAATCATATTCAATATCTTTCTTTTTTGTTAATGATATAAATGAAGAATTTATTCGTGGTCGTGGGAAAAAGCAATTGCGATCAACATCAAAAAATTTTTCAATGCGACAACAATAGTTGACAATATTGCTAAAAGCATTGCGATTGTGATTTATTTGATAATGATATATCTTTGCGGCAACCTCAAATTGCATCATAAAATACATTTTCATTATTTTTTTGTTTTTTAAGCATTTAATAATAATTGGTGAAGTTATATTGTAAGGAATGTTAGCAACGACAAGAATTTGCTGAAAATTGGCAAACAATTGGTCAAAATTTATTTTCAGAATATCATCATTAATTAAATAAAAGTTTTTTTTCTTAATAAATTTTTTTTGCAAAGAAGAAAATAATTTTTTATCAAGTTCGACACAAAATAAATGCTTGCTTTTAGCAATTAAAAAATTAGTAAGAACACCCGTACCAGGACCAATTTCCAAAATAGCATCATATTGGTCAACATCACTAATTGTTTGGTAAATATCACTAATTGTTTTGTGATCTATTAAAAAATTTTGTCCCTTATTTTTGGAAGGGGTGAATGAACTTAGATTAAAATCTTTTTTTTGCATAAAGCAATATATTATTCATTAAATTAATTAAAAATCAAAATTAATTTTGAATTTTTTATTTGCATGTTTTCGGCGTAGTAAAATTTTATGTAACATGTATGATTGAACAACACTAAAAATTGAACTAAGAAATCAATAAATACCCACACCACATGGTGAAAAGACAACGATTAAACACATGACAACAATAAAAATATTTTGCGACATTTTTGTTTTATTAAATGGACCGCTCCCATTTGATGATAAATTCGGACTATTGTTGTATCGTTTTTTAGCTAAAATTTGTGGTATTTTCAATGAAAAAAATTGTCCAAACATTACAATAATTAAAAAGAAAGTGTAAATTCAACCTCCGCGGTTAAAATTGGAAAAAGTTTCTGTTAAAGGATTGGCAGAAAAAGACCAAATATTAAATAACACCGAACTTTTTACTGGACGTACAATTCCAACAATTCGATAAATAATTAAGAAAATTGGCATTGTTAAAAACATTTGTTGAAAAGCTGCAAAAGGTTTTATTTTGTTTTTTTTATAGAGGCTAGTAATTTCATGTTGCTTCATTTGCCGTGATTTAAAATCCTTTAAATCTTTATATTTATCGTTGATTTGTGATATCTTGCTTTTTATTTCTAACATTTTTTCGTTTTGAAATGTTGATTTTAACGACAATAACAATGTTGAACCACGAATAATTAACAATAAAATAAATAATGATAATAATGTATTTGTACCTCCTCAATATTTACGTGTTATATACATAAAATTTGTGATAAAAAAAGCCGCTGGTCAAACGAAGAAAGCATAAAAAGGACCATATGCCATTGACCAATCCGTAAAAGTTGAATACTGACTAAAATTAGATGCAGCTTGAACATCAAAATTGTAATCACCGGTTGTCCCAAATTTATAACCGTATTCTAAACCACAACCAATGTTTAAATTTTGCGATGTTGTTGAATCAAATGAAGTTTGTGAACAACCTCACAATCCCATTACTAACATAAAAATAAAAATTGATAGTTTAATGAAAAAAAAAATTTGTTTAAAAAATTTTTTTATCGTGTTCTTTTTATTGTTATCACCAATTTGTCAAAAAGGACTACTAACAAAATTTGTTTCATTTTTGTTACGATTAAAAATTTGCATATTGTTTAAAAGTTTCAATAAAAAAATGCTTGTTTTGATTATAACTAAAATTGATAAAATCACTCGTAGGTCTGATTAGAAATGTCAATCCACCAGTCGTTACAATTTCTTGCAATAAAGAACGCAAAGTTCGCTTAATTTTGTTGCGAGTAACTGCTAATTTAAAATAACTTTTATTAACAAGCAGTGCATATTTAAAAACCGCTTTATTATTGAATTTAACTAATCAAATACTACTATTTTTCAAGGTAATTTTCTTACCTTTATGCAAAACTTTAACAATATCTTTATTTAACCTTAAACTAACAAGTTTAATCGCATTTTTACTTTTCATCCGAAACAGTCAATTTATAACGACCTTTTTTTCGACGATTAGCAATTATTTTGCGACCTTTTTTTGTCCTCGATCTAACCAAAAAACCATGCGTTTTAGACCTTTTTTTCTTATTTGGTTGATAAGTTCTTTTCATAATCTTTAAAATTATTAGTAAAACTAATTTTAAACGAAAATATTATATATTATTAGTATGATTATCTTTAGATGTATTGCCATTAAAATTTAATTTTATGAATAAAATTGATTTAAAACTCATTGAAGCGACATTCAAAAATACGATTGGCGAAATTGAAAAAATAATTGATAATGTCGATTTTTTTAATCAATATATAGCAACATTAATTATTCATTCAATTGATAACAATAAGATAATTTTGTTGGCAAAAAACGAGTTTGCACAACAAATTATTACCAATAATTACTTGCCAAAAATTGAAGAAATTTTTAACAAAAATGTCCCATTAATGAATTTTGAATTTTTTGTTACGACAAAAGAAAAAATCCCACAAAAAAAAGAAGTCACTATAAACAATATCATGATAACTGCTGAAGGAATAAATAAAAATTATACTTTCGCAAATTTTATTATTGGTGACTTTAATAAAAAAGCCGTCTTATCAAGTAAATCTGTTACATCCAATAATTTTATTAATCCTTTATTTATTTGTGCAAGTGTTGGTTTGGGTAAAACACATTTACTTTATGCTATTGGTAATGAATATAACAAGAAATTCCCTTTTAAAATGATTAAGTATATTTCAGCTGATGATTTTTCACGCGAAATATATAAAGCATTGTATGATCAAAACAAAATGGCGATTGAACTCGTAAAAGCAAAATACGAAAAATACGATTTGCTACTAATTGACGATATTCAAATCTTATTAAATAAAAATAAAATACGTGAAATTCTTTTCAATATTTTTAACAATAATGTTGCCAATGGCAAATATGTTGTCTGAACGTCAGACACTGATCCCGATAACTTAGAAGGCTTTGAACAACGAATAAAATCTCGTTTTCATTCTGGTATATTTGCAACGATAAAAAAACCTGACAAAGCAATGCTAAAAAGCATTGCGAAAGAAAAAATGAAAAATTTAAATACCGATATTGTCCTTTCTGAAGATGCATTAAATTACATCGCTAATCGTAATAATGGTGATATCAGAAGATTGGAGGGCCAAATCAATCAAATCTTTTTTTTTGCTTCAAGCAATTCTTTAAAAAAACCAGTTATTGATTTACAAACTGTAAAGACAATTTTTGAACCTCTAAATAAAAATGAAATAAAAAAATATGGCCTTGATTTTGATCCGAATATTATTATTGAACAAGTAGCTTTAAATTATGGTGTCAATGCAAATATGCTTAAATCAAAATCTCGTATGGGTAAATTAGTAAACCCAAGAAATATAGCGATGTATATTTTAAGAAAAAAATGTGATATGACTTATGCCCATATTGGACAACTATTTTCGGGACGCCATCATTCAACGATAATTACGGCAATAAATAATGTTGAAATGCTTCTAAATAAAAATACTGATCTCAAAAATATAATTGAAAAAATTTACTACAAAATTTAATTAATTTCTTGTAACTAAATTGATTAAAAGTTTTAGTTTCAAAATAAATTATGATGCCTAAAACAACATATTACACCAACTTATCAACATTAGTAAACAAAGAAAAAGAAGCAAAAAGAAAATATAATAATATACCAAATAAACAAAAAAATAAATGAAATTTGTTATAAAAAAAAAAATAATCTTTGAAGCTTTGAAAAATGCCAATGCAATTGTGGAGAATGAGAATGATATAAATCTTATACTTTCCTCCATTCATTTTAAAGTTGAAAACAATATAGTTATTTTAACCGCAACAAATGGTAATAATAGTTTTAGACAAACAATAAAAGATGTTAAAACGAACGAAGATGGAAGTTTTTTAGTTAAAGCCAAATTTATCTTTAATATCGTTTCTAAAATCGAAGAAAAAGAAATTGAATTTAATCAAATTGATAGTAATATTTTACAAATAATAACAACGAATTTTTCTTGTGTTGTTAATTTGATAGAAAAATATTCTTTTCCTTTAATTGATTTTGATTGTTCAAATTGAAAAAAAATTATGTTAAAAAAAGAAAATATTGATAATATTGTAAAAAAGCTAATCATGTTTTTGCCGGCAGCATTTGATGATAGATTCAATTGCATCAACGGTATCTTATTTAATTGTTTAGACAATAACTATTTGGAGTGTATAACAACCAATCGCATTGTTGTCGGTTATTATAAATTCAAGTACTTAGGTGATAAAATTAAAATTGTTGTTGATGCCCAATCAATAAAAGTTGTAAATGACATTTTTTCGAACCAAACCAATATAAATGTTGAAGTCTACACAAACAATAAAAAAGTTATTTTTAAATTTGAGGATGTTTTACTATCTTTTTCGCTTTATGATAATAATTACCCACAAATTACTGATAAAATTCTTGCCAAACAAAACTATCATTTTACAATTGAAACAAATAAATTATTGAAAGCACTAAATAGAGGGGGGTTGTTTGTTGCTAATGATCCTAAACCAATTGCTGATTTTGTTATTTCCGACACCACATTAAACATAAAGTTTAATTCAATTGAAATTGGTAATTCTTTCGAAGAAATAAAATTCATCGAGAAAAATATTGGTTTTATTGAAATTAAATTGAATCAAAAAATGATATACCAAATAATTTCAACAATTGATTCATCATTAGTGACATTCAATTGTAATGGTAAAAATTTACCAATTATAATTACAACCGAAAATAAAGATTTTGTTAATTTAATTATGCCCTTTAGTAATTAATTATTGAAGTATTTTTTTCCTTCTTCAATTAAACAATCCAAAATATATCTAATTTGATGACTTTTTAAATTTAATTTATGTCCGATTTCATCATTGCTAAAGCCACAACTTTTTAAATAAATCACACGCTTATAAATATCTTTTTTATCGCTTTTTACTTTTGTTTTGATAAACTTTTCTAAAAAAATTTTCAAATCTATTTTTTGTGAAGAAATCATCTGACGTTTATCGATAAATTTACTATTTAGTCAAAAATTATCTTTTATTTTTTCAAGTGACAAAGAATTATTTAAAATTTTGTGTCCGTTTGTTAATAGTTTCATTTTTTCTCTTTTTACCAAATCGTATGCGATTTTAAAAACTATTCCTTTAATTTGATTTTTCAAATTTTTTACATCAAAATTGATTAACGTTTTTTCAATCGCTTTTCAAATATACGAAATAAAATCTTGTTTTTCAAAAGGACTTTGATATCATTTACTTAAAATTTTATAGTTTAAATATTTAATTGCATCATTTTTATATTTATTAAAAAAATAATAAATGATTTTTTCATCGTGTTTTGTTTTGTACATTTCAATAAGTTTTACTTCGTCGTTAGATAATAAATTAATTGACATTGGTTTTGTTTATAATGTTTAATTATCAGATCACTTTTTCTTTTCGCTTTTACATATATAGAATGGTAAATTCATATAATTAAAATGATTATTTTCTCTCTTTATGTTCATTAAAAACTTGTTTAAATTTATTTCACCAAGATACCGCTTATTGTGAAAGGCTAATCGTATTGCCAAACAAATAGATTTGTTAAAGCCGGTTTATCGTAAAATGACGAATGAAGAACTATCCAATCAAACAAATATTTTTTTGGATCAATTAAAAAAAGGGAAGACATTAGAGGACATTTTGCCCAATGCTTTTGCTGTTGTTCGGGAAGCAATTTATCGCGTTCACGGATTATTTGCTTTTCATGTTCAAATAGTTGGTGCGATCATCGCAAATCATGGTGATTTTGCTGAGATGTACACAGGAGAGGGAAAGACATTGACAGTTGTTATTGTTGCATATCTAAATGCATTATTGAAAAAAGGTGTTCATATTGTTACAGTTAATGAATATTTGGTTAAGCGCGATGCACAATTTTGTGCCCAATGTCTTAATCCATTAGGTATCACGGTTGGTTACAATTTAACAAGCATGGATCAAAACGAAAAGCGAAAAATGTTTTCTTTTGATATTACTTATACAACAAATGCAGAATTAGGATTTGATTACTTGCGTGATAATATGGTGACAGATTACAATCAAAAAGTTTTAAGAGAATTAAACTATGCCATTATTGATGAAGCAGATTCGATTTTGATTGATGAATCGCGAACTCCTTTAATAATTTCTGGTCAACCCAAACATGATCGTTTTTTTTACATTTCAATCGATAAGTGTGTTAAGACATTAAACAAAGAAGACTATATGATTGATCACGAGAGTCAAACAATATCACTGACAGAATCGGGAGTTGATAAAGTTCAAAAAAATTTAAAAATTAAAAAATTGTATGTTTTTGAAAATTCTGAATTAATTCATAAAATAAAAAATGCATTAATTGCTAATTATCTTTTTGAATATGGTGTTCAATATATTGTCAAAGATAATAAAATTCAATTAGTTGATCATTTTACGGGAAGAATTTTAGAAGGTAGGTCATATAATGCTGGATTACAACAAGCGATTCAAGCTAAAGAAAATGTACCAATTGATCCAGAAAATAATATTGTTGCAACGATAACTCACCAATCTTTTTTTCGTCTTTATCATAAATTATCCGGTTTTTCTGGTACAGCCTTAACTGCTGCTGAAGAATTGCTAAATAACTACAATATGGTTGTTGTTCCTATTCCAACAAATAAAAAGATAATTCGTAAAGATTTGAATGATTATATTTTTGAAACAAAAGTAGCAAAATGAGCACATGTTGTTTCAACAATCGAGCAGTTGCATACTAAAGGACAACCTATTTTAATTGGTACCGGTTCAGTTGAAGATTCTGAAGAATTAGCTTTATTATTAAAAAATAAAGGGCTAAAATTTGAATTATTAAATGCGCGGAATAACTTTGCTGAGGCGAAAATTATTGCACAAGCTGGCCAAAAATATGCAATTACTATTTCGACAAACATGGCTGGGCGTGGAACGGACATTAAATTAGGCGAAGGTGTCAAAGAATTGGGTGGTCTTTTCGTTATTGGGACAAATAAAAATGAGTCAAGAAGAATTGACAATCAATTACGAGGTCGTGCCGGACGACAAGGCGATCCAGGGACAACACGTTTTTTTATTTCATTAGAGGACCCATTATTTTTGCGTTTTCTTGGTGACAAAGCAAAAAAAGCCACTTCCAAGATACAAAATGACAAATATTTTGATTCCTTCTTTTTTAATAAAATAATAAATGCAATCCAAAAAAAGATTGAAGGTTTGAGTTATGACATGCGAAAAAATCTTATTGATTATGATACAGTTTTGTCAAATCAACGTGAATTAATTTACAAACAAAGAGATCAAATTCTATTGAATTTTAATAATATGGAAATTATTGACAAGATGATCGAGGTTGTTGCAAACAATTTAGTAAAAAATTTTACATCAATAGAAAATAATCTTTTTATCGATGGTGAAAAATTGGCACATGCAATTAATACGACAATATTATTTTTAAATATTTTTGAAAAAGGTGATTTTTATAAATACGATAAAGAAAAAGCGGTTGAAAAAATTAAATTAATTTTAAAACTTTCGATATTGTGCAAATTTTCTGATTTAGATCAAAAACATATTAATATTGCAGTTAAAAATATTATGATCGAAAACATTGATTCCCAATGGATAAATCATCTCGATCAAATGGCAAAAATCCGAGAAGGGGTAGCATTACGTTCACTTGAACAAAAATCCCCATTAAATATTTATACGGAAGAGGCTGATAATCTTTTCAATCTAATGAAAGAAAAAGTTGCACAAAAAATTATTATCGATATTCATCATCGTTATAATCCCGAAGGAATAAAAATATTTTTTGATAAATTATTTGAGAACAAAATTATATCAAGTGAGCGAAAAGAGAATTTATTAAAGAATTATTTAATTACTAACAAAACAATAAATATTGATTTTACAAATTTTTTCAAAATAAAAAAATCAGTGTAATGATAGATATTTCCAATAAATTTATTTTAACAACAAAATTAAAGCCAAAAGGTGATCAAGCAAAAGCGATTGAACAAATTACTATTGGAATTAAAAAAAAAATAAAACATCAAATTCTATTGGGCGCTACCGGGACAGGTAAAACTTTTACCATTGCTAATGTTATTGCTAAGACAAATGAAAAGACGCTAATTATCGTTCATAACAAAACTTTAGCATCGCAGCTTTATTATGAATTCAAATCACTATTCAAAAAAAATAGAGTCGAATATTTTGTTTCGTATTTTGATTTTTATCAACCAGAAGCATATTTACCATCAAACGACACGTATATTGAAAAATCATCGAAAATAAATCAAGAAATTGAGATGGCACGTTTATCAACATTACAATCATTAACCACTGAAAAAAAAGTAATTGTTGTAGCTTCGGTTGCAGCAATTTATCCCTCTGTTCCACCATCAACATATGGAAAATTTCGGATTATTTTGAATACTGGTGGTCTTGAAAACGTTATACAATTACGCCAAAATCTTGTTAAACTACAATTCAAATGAAGTGATATTTTATTTCCCGGTTCTTTTCATTCTCGTGGTGATATTGTTGAAATAATGGAGGGAAAATCGAGTGATTACCGCTTGCGTATTAGTTTTTTTGGTGATCGGATCGAACAAATTACTCAACTTGATTCATTAAGCAATAAGATTATTAAAATTTTTAAAACTTATGTCATTTATCCTGCTAACGAATACATTGCTGATAACACGCAATTTAATGAATCATTAAAAAGAATTAAAAATGAATTAGAGTTAAGAAAAAAATATTTTAGACAAAAAAATAAATTAATTGAATTACAACGAATTACCGAAAAAACAAATCGCGACTTAGAACAATTAATTGAGACTGGTTTTTGTTCTGGTATTGAAAATTATTCTGCACATTTAGAATTAAGAAGTAAAGGACAAACGCCATATACGATTTTTGATTACTTTGGTGAAGATTGATTACTAGTTGTTGATGAAAGCCATATGACAATTCCGCAAATTAGGGGAATGTATTATGGTGATCACAATCGAAAACAAGTGTTAGTTGATTATGGTTTTCGTTTGCCATCATGTCTTGATAATCGACCGTTAAATTTTGATGAATTTCAAAAAAAAATCAAACAAATAATTGAACAGATTGTCCGTCCTACAGGATTATTGGACCCAATAATTCAGGTTTTACCAACAAATAATCAAATCAATTCTCTTGTTATTGAATTAAATAAGCAAATTGCAAAAAAAGAACGAACAATAATTGTTGTCTTAACGATTAAAATTGCCGAGGAATTAACAAAATATTTAAAAGAGCAAAAATATAAAGTCGTTTTTCTTCACCACGAATTAAAAACATTAGAGCGTGTAAAAATAATAAATGCTTTTCGTAAAGGAATATATGACATCATTATTGGTATTAATCTTTTGCGGGAAGGCTTAGATATTCCTGAGGCATCAAGTATTGTTATTTTTGATGGTGATAAACCAGGAATATTTCGAAGTTACGAAGCTTTAATTCAAATTTTTGGTCGTGTCGCACGCAATAAAAATGGACATGTTATTATTTTTGCTGATCAAGAAACCGTTTCAATGAAAAAAGCAATTCTTGAAACAAAGCGCCGTCGTAATATTCAAATTGCATTTAACAAAAAGCATAATATTAAACCAAAAAGTATCATTAAACCAATTAATGAAGAAATTCTTAACAAGTTTGATGCTAAGATTATTGATGCGATGTTTTATAAGAAGGCAAAATTATCATCAAAATCGATTACTTTTTTAAAAAAAAAGATGAAAGAATTTGCTGATAGAGAAGAATACGAACAAGCAGCCTATATGCGCGATTTAATTATTGAAATTGAGCGAAAAATAAAATAATTTATACTTTAATTTATTTTTTATACACATAAATAATCGCTATCACCATACATGAGCATTTATAAAGTTGACAAAATACCAGAATCATCCAATTCAACACAAAAATATCATTTTATTAAAGGCATGGATGGTATTATCGATTTGCGTGAAAATTATTGATATCTTAAATTGTATTTATATTCGTGCAATAATTTTTATTTGCCTCCCAATAGTTTACTTGCTAATTTAAAATTACCATATCAATCTATAAAAGGAATTACATTTAATTTGTCAAGCGATCAAGATCGAAAAAACAAATATAAATGAGAAGATTCAAAATATTGTAAAGTTTATGAAGCAATTTGCACGATCGACATATCCAATAATAAGTATTTAAAGCAAAATTTATATGATGCTAAAATTGATTATCAATTTAATTTTGAAATTGATCCAGAACCTATTTCACATATTTCAAATAATTCAATTAATCAACGAGATTTAGATTCATTGATAAATGAAACATATGAATTGGAATGAAATTTCAGTATGTATTATTCTAATATGTATCAAATGTCACCAGACAATTTAGTTTGCAATTGCCACAATTTATATAAAATTGATGCTAACAAAAAAGTTGTTGAGGAAAAATCCATTGTTAAAGCAATCGTTAATGATTACACATGCTACCAAAAACCAATTATTAAATTGGCGACAATAAAAAGTACAATTCCTTTTCAAATAACAAGCACAATAATTAAATTTTTTTATCAAATTGATGGTGATGATAAGGAATACGAATTCGAATTAAAAAATTTTAAATCTAATCAGGTTGGGTACGAGACGGAAATTTATTGTGATTTCAAAACATTATTTAACGAAAAAACAAATTTAATTATCAATTCATTTTATGGAATTAAAGGTTTTTATATTCCAAAATTTTCATCAGGTTTTTATCAAATAAGTTTTAATCTATCACAAAATAATAACAATATTAAATTTATCATTACTAATCCATTTCATTTTGCGACACAGAATAATTTTCCTAAGATTAAAATTACGACAGCAAAATTTGAAAATTTAAATACATTTACTAATTGAATAATTAATGATTAAAATAGTAAAGAAAAAATTAATTAATATTATCACTTTTAGTTTGGTATGCATTATTGTTGGGGGAACAGTATGTGGTAATTTATTGGTGCATAACAACAATAAAAATGCGTCACCACAGACTTTATCAAATCGTGGTAAAAATTATCATCATTTTTCATTAATTAATCAACTAAAAAAAGAAGAAGGAATTAATAATTTGGTAAAGATCATATGCGATAATAATCATTACATGTATGTAATTAGCGAAGAAAATTTTCGTAATAATATGAAACAAATAATTCAAAGTTGCTTAAAAAAAATAAATATATTTGCTCGCGATTATCTAGCCTACAAAATTGAATGTAATTATAAAATTTTAAATGATAAAATCAATTTAGATGTTATTTGATTTTTATCAAATAATTATGTTAAATATTACGATCAATTCGTGATTAGTTTAGATAATAATTAAGCTTGATATTTTTTTATAAATATTTTCCAAATCATTGGCTGTATATTGTCGGTTATCTTTAAGAAAATATTTTATTGTATAAACTATATCACCATTTTTATCGTGATAAACACTAGTAATTTTATACTTATCAATTTCATCAAAAAGCATTATTTTTTGTAAAAAAACATCAATTGTAATATTTTTATTTTTTTTCATTGAGAAATTAATATCTTTATTTATTTGTTGATACATACCTAATGGTTTAAATTTAAATTCTTTTTGTTGTTTTTTTATGTTAATGAAATTATCGATGTTTACTGTGAGAACATAAATTTGCTGATCATTTAAATCATAATTGTGTAGAAAATTTTTTTTAATTTTTCCAATGTAACCTACTGTTTTTTTATTGAGAATAATTTCTATTGCTTCGTTATCATAAAAAAACGAATTAGGTTTTTGGATGAAAGATAAAATAACATTGAAGATCATTCCTATTTCAATAATTACCGCTTTTAAAAAATTTAAATTAACATTAATTATTGATTTCGAAACAGGATCGATGACAATTTGTCTTGTTGTTAGTAATGTTAAATTTACAAATTCGAAATTTTGATCATGGATTGTTTGCATTTCATAAATTGGTAATAATTCGTGTTTTTTAGAGAGATTGTATCGATAAACATTTAGCATACTATCGATTAAATTATTTCGTAAATATTGACGATTGGTATTATTTGTGAGAATTTTTATTGGTTTAGTTAAATTAAAAATATTGAATTTTTTTAAATTATTTTCACTTATTAAATTGTATGTGTGCACTTCGTTGAAATAATTATTTGTCAGAACATTAGTGATTTTTAAGCAGTAATTATATTCATTATTTTCATTAATGGGGATTAAATTATCAGTAATAGGTTGAGGTAGTAAATTATTAATATCAATAATTTTTAATACTTCTTCAACAATATCTTGTTTATTATTTAAATCTAGGCGTCATGATGGAGTGAAAAACATTTTTTTTCGAATTTTAAAACCATTTCGTCTAAGTTTCTCTTTAATCTCGTTCCAACTCATCTCTTTACAAAGTAGAAATTCTTGCAATTCGCTTTTATCAAATTCGATCGGTTTCATGTTTCAATTTGGTATGAATGATATCATCATTTTTTTTGGTTGATGAAAATATTTTAAAATAAAATATATCGTATATAAATTCATAAAATTTGAAATAGGTTTTGATAGTTGCTTACTTGAATTAGTAGAAATATTTAGATTTAGCATTGTGTTACGAATATTAACATAATTAAAGTTACCAATTTCAATAATTATCTTTTGTGTCTTTTCAGTAAATTTGCGATCATTACCGCCGATAATTCCAGCAATCGTAATGGGTTCATCACCATCAAATGTGCAAATATCTTTTTTTGTTAGTGTATAAGTTGTACCATTTAGTGCAAGAAATTTTTGTTCATTTAATATGTAGTTTGCTGATATGGAATTTTTTATTTGATCAAAATCATAAACATGCGTAGGACAATTAGTTAATAAACTAATATAGGATAACTTGTCAAATAGTTTATTTATCGGTCTAATTTGGTGATTCATTAATAAACCAATAACATTTCAATCAGATATTTTTTTAAAATTATTTTTACAATCATAAAACAAAAAATTTAAACTAGAGTGCGAAGAACATTTTTCTTTTTTTTGATTTATTACCTCAAATTTTGGCAAAATATTTTTAATTTTTAAATTTGTTTTTAATCCCAATTTATTTGCTATTTCATTACAAAAAACTAAATAACTATTTAGATCATTTCTGTTATTTGGTATCGTGATATCGTATATTACATCATCTAAACCAATCAATTGTTCTCAATTTTTATCACCAATTTTAGCTTTATCGAACAAAATTATTTGATTGTTAAAACCATTAGGTAAATATGATGAAAAAGGTGTCAACTCTTGGTAACTACATAACATACCTTCAGAAACAACATTACCGAATTGTTTATTTAGGATAATCGTACCATTGTATAATTTTGCATTATTTAGGCAAACTATGCAATATTTGTTTTTTTTAAGATTATTCGCTCCGCAAACAATTGTTTTTATTTCATTTTCTGAAATTTTTACCTTGCAGACTGATAATTTTTTATTATCTGAATGCTTTTCGAGCCCAATAATTTTTCCAATGACTAATCCGTAATTTTTCGGATGCATTTTTATTGTTTCTATTTCCATTCCCAATGATATAACAGCATTTGTAAATGATTGATTATCAATTTTTACAAAGTTAGGAATAAACTTAAGTAATAAATTTTTTGTGAAAATCATTTAAATAATATTTTCCTTTACTTGTTCAATAAGTTTAAAATCATTATTGTAAATATCTCTAATATTTGACAATCCATATTTTAGCATAACAATTCTTTCTATTCCTATGCCACAAGCAATGCCAGTATTTATCGCTGTAATATTTGCTTTTTTTAGAACATTTGGATGTAAAACTCCTGCCCCCAATATTTCGATTCAACCAGAGTTTTTGCAAATTTGGCACCCTTTGCCATTACAATTAAAACAAGAAATATCAACTTCAAAAGATGGTTCAGTAAAAGGGAAAAATGATAAACGATAACGTGTTTTAATTTTATTACCAAAGATATATTTTAAAAAATCATCAATAATGGTTTTTAAATGATTTATGGTTAAATTCTTTTTAATTCACACAATATCAATTTGTGTAAATTGATGACTATGTGTCATGTCGTCATCATCATTGCGATAAACATTACCATAACTCAAAACTTTTGTCTCGCAATTTTGGTTGTAAATAACCTCTGCTGTTGTTGCAGTGCAATGAGTTCTAAGCATTTTTTCGTCATCAATATAAAAAGTATCTTTCTTATCTCTAATTGGATGGGTTTCATCAATATTTAATTGATCCATATTGTTTTTAATTGTAACAATTTCTGTACCAGGTACAATTTTAAAATTTAATTTCTCAAAATATTTGATTATTTGCTCTTCAACAATTGTTAAAATTGACTTACAACCTTTGTGTAAATTAAAAGTATTAAGATTAACATTGTAATTAACTTCGTTTTTTTTGTTATTTTCAATTTGCTTTATTTCTGTTAATTTTTCTAAATAAATTTTTTGGATTTCATTCTTTATTGTATTAACATATTTTCCAAAATCTCTTTTTTCATTAACTGGTAAAATTTTTAACTTTTCGTATAAAGGAATAATATGTTTTTTATGAAAAATATTTTTAAAATCAATTAACTTTTGTGCATTAGTATAATTTTTTATTTCATTCTTAAAATAATTAACAAATTTAACATTCATAATTAAGTCTTTGCTTTACCAATATTTTACCATATTAACCATTATTTACCTACTTAGTAATAATTTAATTTCTTCTTTATAAATCGACTTGTTATTTATATAAGGTGTCTCAAGAAATTTTGGAATAGAAATTAATGCTGAATTATGGACCCATTTTTTCAAATTTTCTAAACCAATTGTTCCTTTTCCAATATTTGCATGTCGATCTTTTTTTGAACCAATGAAATTTAAAGAATCATTGATATGGACCAATTTTATATATCTTAAACCAACTATTTTGTCAAAAATAGCAAGAATTTTATTCGGATTGGAAACATCAATGCCAGAATCATTTAAATGACATGTATCCAAACAAACACCAATTTTATTTTTGTTAATAATTAAATCAATAATTGTTTTAATTTCGATAAAATTTGCCCCAATTTCATTACCTTTTCCTGCCATTGTTTCAAGACAAATAGTTACATTTATATTGCTTTCATTTATTTCATTAATTGCATCAGCTATGTATTTACAACCAAGTAATTTATTTTTATTATTTCCTGGATGGAGAACAACAAAATTTATTCCGATTATACTTGCTCTTTCTATTTCATTTGATAGAAGAATTTTGGCCCAATTTCTCTTTGTTGGATCATCATTAGCGAGATTCATAATATATGGACAATGAATCGCTAAATCATTAATGTTAATTTTTGTTTTTTTTAAAGCAGCTTTAAATTCATCAATTTTTAAACTACCAATTGGAACACGGTAAGAGCTTTGTGGTGAACCGGTATAAAACATAAAACAATTGGCATCATATGATAAAGCTTCCTCTAAACTACTTAAGAGATAGTTAGGAGGGAGCATTTTTACGAAGCAACCTAATTTATTTTTTTGTTGACTATTTGTCATTTTTGATGAATTTATAAATTGTATCATATGCAATTTGCTCAATTGAACCATCTTTTGTTAGAATGTCTCTCAATATTTTTAAATCCGGCTCCTTAATTTTTTCTTTCATTTTTTTTAATAAAATTTCTTTGTATCCATTGATTTTGTCAATTGTATAACCAACAAAAAAAAGTGGGCCACCAAAAATTTTACAACACGATAATAAGAAATCATTCTGTCGCATATTTTTATTCAAGATATTTGCATCAATTTCATCTTTGAAAAGTATGACAACACAATTTTTTGATGCACAAGCAACTTTATGATAAACGCGTAAAATTGATAAATTACTATCAATGATTGTCTCATTTTTTATTGCGAGTAAAATTTTATCAATTTTATCAATCATTCCATTATTTTTATTGGCGAATGCGGCAAATAATATTTCTTCATTTGTTGGCATAAAATCATTTTTTTGTTCGTCTTTCTCGATTTGTTTTTTACTTTCAATTTCAATGTCTTTAAATTTAAATAATGGGGGTATTTTTGTATTTAATAGTACATTATTTATAGGGGAATTTTTTGATATTTTTTTTGATGAATCAATGATTGCACAAAGAAAACCATCATAAATATCTTTTTGTGAATATTTTTTTGCGTACAATTTCTCTCAGATGTCTAATATTTCATATATATCATTTTGTGAAGCGATATCAATGATATTAATTTCGTTTAGTGAAAATCTAGTTAAGCAAGTTTCATCTTTTGTTTTTAGAAATATTAATTTATCGATTAAAGCATTAATAATCGACAAATTAAAATTATTTAGATCAATTCCTTGCTCGTAATATGTTTTTAATTGTTTTAAACAATTTTTATAATCTTGTTTGATGAAACAATTTATGAAATTAACAATTTCTTCATTTGTAAGCAAACCATAAATTTTATAAATATCTTTGTGTTTTATATCATTATTAGAATACGTAGCAATTTGATCTAAAATTGTTAGCGAATCTCGAGCTGAACCATGTGCCATTTTTGCAATTGTCGGAATAGTTTTTTCATCAAATTTTATTTGTTCTTTTTGACATATGCAAACCAATAATTTCTCAATGTCTTTGTCAGGAATTTGATGGAATTTTAAGCATTGACATCGACTAATTATTGTTAGAGGAATTTTGTGAGCCTCGGTTGTTGCAAAAATAAAAATAATAAATGATGGAGGATTTTCAATTGTTTTAAGCAAAGCATTTCATGCGGCAGTTGTTAACATGTGTGCTTCATCAATAATATAAATTTTCTTTGCTAATTTCGTTGGTAAAAAATGAATATTGTCATTAATTGATCTAATTTGATCCACCCCATTATTACTTGCGGCATCTAATTCAATAACATCAATTAAATCACAATTAATAAAACTATTGCAAATTTCACATTTTCCACAAACATCTCCATCTTTATTGTTGAGACAATTTATTGCGTTTGCAAATATTTTTGCAATTGAAGTTTTACCCGTTCCTTTTGGACCAGAAAAAATGTAAGAATTAACGATTTTATTGTCTTTTATTGCATTTTTTAAAATATTAACAACAAACGATTGACCAACAATTTCTTTAAAACTTTTTGGTCGGTATTTTTGATACAAACTAAGGTAAGACATATTTTTTATTATAGTAATTATCGACTAATAATTATGTTGTCTTTACATTTGTTCCATTACATCAATACCTAATAAATTCAAACCATTTTTAATAATGATTGCAATATCATTAATTAATGATAAACGTTGGGATGACATTTTAACATTATTTTTATCATTGATGATTGCATTTTCGTAATAATTATGGAAAAATTTTGCAAGAACATATAAATAATTAGTCATCTTATGAACTTCATAATTTTGTGCAATATTTTTTATTGTTTGCTTAAAAAATAGTAAGTGATTGATAATTTCCTTTTCATGTTTTGTGTTTAATAAAACGTATTTTTTTGATAATTTAATCACTGATTTACGCAAAATTTGTTTAATTCGAACATAGGCATATTGCACATAATATAAGCTATTTTCGGGAGTTTTTTTTGTAATTTTATTGACATCAATTTTAATGTGTGAATCAAGTGATTGAGAACTTAGATATCATCGTATTGTATCTTTTCCAAACAATGTATATATATCTCTAGCATTAAATGAGTTACCAAAGCGTTTTGACATTTTAAATTCTTTATCATTTTTTAATAATTGCACCATTTGCATAATACATATATGCAATTGTTTTTTTTTAAAATTAAGTAGTTGTATTGCGATTGTCATTTGATTGGCATATGATTTATGGTCGGCACCTAAAATATCAAAAATTTTGCTATATCCTCGCGATAATTTCAAATCATGATAAGCAATATCCGGTGCAAAATAGGTATATGTTCCATCGGTTTTTTTAAGGACACGGTCTTTATCATCACCAACCGTTGTTGTTCGTAATCATAAAGCACCATCTTTTTTGTAAAGATTTTTTTTTAGTTTAGTTAAAACAGCAGTGAGAAGATTATATTTATAAATTGACGACTCATAACTCCATATATCAATAAATATTCCAAATTTTTTTAAATCTTTTTTAATTTCACATAAGAAAAAATTTTTTACAAAATTGTAAATTTTTTCTCCTTCTTTTTGCTCCAATATCTCTTGATCATTAAATTTTATATTAATGAAAGCATCATTGTATTTTTCTTTTAATTCATTGGCAACATCTTTAATTTCTTCACCATGATATCCATCGTTAGTTATTTCATATTTTTTACCAAACATATTTAAATATCGGATTAAAACAGATACCCCCAATTTTTTGATTTGATTTCCACCATCATTGACATAATATTCTTTATCTACACTAATTCCATATTTTTTTCAAATTCTTGTCAAACAATCACCGTAAATACCATTGCGAAGATGGCCAATATGAATTAATCCTGTTGGATTTGCAGAAACGAATTCAATATTGTAATGTATATTTTTATGCTTAAATTGTCCATATAAATCTTTTTTTTTAGTAATTTCATTCAAGACTTTTTTAATTATCTTCTTATTAAGAAAAAAATTTATAAATCCTGGATTTATAACTTCAATTTTAGTGAAGTATTTTTGTTTATGCCTGATAAATTTTTTAATTAATTTACCAACTTCTATTGCCGATTTATCTTTTATTTTTGTGAGCATAGCAACATTCGATGAAAAATTACCAAATTGAATATTTTTTGCTTTTTCAACAGTGAATTTATCTTTTAGAATAAAAAAATCTTCGATTTTATAATGTTTGTTAATATAAGTCAAGCTCTTAAGAATAATTTTTTTTATTTTATCAATTATTGTTTCAATCATTAGTATTTTTTAGAATCATTATAAATTTTTCACATTAATAATGAAAAGATCGTATTATACGGACTATATTTTAAACAAATTTCATTAAGTAATGGTTTGTCAATTGCCTTTTTTGTTTTTAAAAATATCTTTAAACCTTTAATAAAATTAGGATCATGATCACACAAGATATTTTTTTTAAAACAACCAAAAATACAAAACAATTTTATCGTGTTGATTTTCAATGATTTATATTTCTTAAATAAATTAATAATATCTCTTTCTTCGAGTTTTAGACATTGCTTTAATTTTAGAGCTTTCACTTTGATATCTTTTGAAATTGCCAAAATTAATGTAGCTTTTTCTTCGCTCATTATTGCTTTAGACAATATATTCTTTTGAAGATAGATAATTTTATTAATTTTTATTTTATTATTTACTAAATTAGATAAATTAGTCGTTGCTTTAATTACTTGATTATTTGAATAATCCTGTGAAATTATGCAATGAATTAAACATGGATATAATTTGGGCATAATACGAACGATAAATTTTTTGTTGTCATTTAAAAAATTTTTAACTTCAGGGTGAAGACTAATAAAGTGATTAATAATTTCTTCATTTAGGGTAATATATTTAAAGTATTTCATTTTAGATAAATTCAACTATTTTTTTAATTTTACGAAATCAAAAAAATGATATAAATTTCACAATTGGATTAACTATTTTTCATACGTAGCAACATTTAAATTTCTTATGGATTAAAATTTTTTGTCACTGATCATTTTCTAATAAAAATTTTTCATATTCTTTAACGAAATTTTTGATAAGAAAATAAAAAATTGCAATACAAGTACAACCATTTTTATCAAGGTATTCTAAAACATTTTTCCAAACAATAAGCTTATTTGTATTTCAGTCAATATTACTTGATGATGATGGTCGGTCGGTGCGGTAGAAACCCAAACATTTTTTAATGTGACAAAAACTTTTTGCAATTTTCAAGTTTTCATTGTAAACAAAAATGTCTTGATAACTTATTTTTTCTGTGCAATTTGGGATTGAATAAAAATTTTCTTTTTTATAAAATTTGCACAGTGGTTGGTGAAACGGCGTGTGTAATAAATGAATTTTTTTGTTTATTTTACAAAGTAAATGATATTTTTTAAAAAACAATCAATAAACAGGAATAGGAATTTTTCGTTTTTTTTTTGCTTTTCATCAATAAAAATTCGATGCTAAAATATCACAATTTGTTTTACTTACTTTTGCAAATTCATTTAAAGCATTTTTCGTTAATTTATCATCACTATCTAAAATAGTAATATATTTACCAAGAGCAATTTTTTTATTTTTAATAAAATTGATGACACCACCCCAATTGCCATTTTCTTTTTTATAAAATTCAAAATTTTTAATTTTTTCTTTATATTTCTCTATGATTGTATTTAGATTGGCATTATCACCATCATTAACTAAAACTACTTGTATTTTATTTAAATTAAAATTTTCTTGATTGGTAATAGAATCTAGTGTTTCACCGATTGTTTCTAAAGTATCGTAAAAAGGGAGAATTATTGTAAACAAAATACTTTGATTCATTTCTTATGTTTTTATGGAGCGGGTAATGAGAATTGAACCCACACTAATAACTTGGAAGGCTATTGTTCTGCCGTTAAACTATACCCGCGATTGGTGCTGAAGAAGGGACTTGAACCCATACGATATTGCTATCACAGAATTTTAAGTCCTGTGCGTCTACCATTCCGCCACTTCAGCATTTGGTGTCCCAATGGAGATTCGAACTCCAGACCCCTTCATTAAAAGTGAAGTGCTCTGCCTCTGAGCTACTGGGACATATTTGGCTGGGTAGGTTGGATTCGAACCAACGCATGTCAGAATCAAAATCTGATGCCTTACCGCTTGGCTACAACCCAATTTATGGTGGACATGGATGGATTTGAACCAACGAAACTAGGAAAGTAACTGATTTACAGTCAGCGTGCTTTAGCCACTTGCTTACATGTCCATTAATATATATAAGATTATATTAATATTGACTAAAAAAATGCTTCAATAACTAATTTTTAAAAGATTTTAAAATTTTTACTTTATATGGTCTTTCAATACCTTTTATTTCAACAATATCACCAACTTTTTTTCCTAAAATAGCTGTTGCTAGTGGAGAATCATTAGAAATTTTGTTATTGTCAGGATCTGTTTCAATTGTTCCAACAATCGAATAAACATATTTCTCATTTTCTTGCATATCTAAAATTTCAACAGACGAACCAATTTTAACGATTTTTTCATCATTTTTTGTTACATTATCATCAATGACTTCACAATTATTAATGATGTTTTCATATTCCTTTATTTTAGCTTCAATTTCACCTTGTTGTTGTTTTGCCGCATCATAGTCTGCATTTTCTGATAGATCACCTTGCTCACGCGCAGATTGGAGAGTAGCAATAATTTTTGGTCGTTCATTTTGAACAAGATTCTTTAGTTCATTTTTAATTTCAATAAATTTTTCCTTTGTAATTATTGTCTTTTTTGACATAAACTTATTTTTACCTATTAATATTTATACTTTATATTTGACTAAACAATGTTTGAATTTGTAAGATTTTATTGCTTTTCCCATTCCATTTTCTGTAATCAAATTTAAATAAATATTTTCATCTCTTTTGATATATTGAACAGAAAAAAAAGTGTTTTTTTCATTTGTAATAGTAGTAATTTCCACATTATTAAACATATGCTTATCTGTACAATTTCATTTTAGTTGAAAACCTTTACTTTCATATTCAAGTAAACTCATAATGATTTCATAATACATTTCTTCAATAAAAGCATGATTGTTATTACCTTTTTTTAAAATTGTTTTTTGTGTCAATTTATTAAATTCATTACTTGTAAATTCACGTGGTGGACTTACAACAAAATTCCTTTTTATTAAATCTTTTAAATTTTTGATTGGAATAAATTTATCTTTTTTTGGATCGAGACAATTGATTTCATCACCATATTTTATCGAAAAAGAAGATGATTTTTTGCAAGAATTTAAAATAATAAAATTAGGAATTGTTCCAAAAATGACAAAAAAAAATGAAATAAACATACTATTATTTTTTTTCATTTTTATTAATTAATTTTGTCAATTTGGACTTTATGTTACTTGCTTTATTTTTGTGGATAACATGCTTTTGAGCTAAGCTATCAGCAAGTTTATAAACTTTATTTACATCAATCTTTTTTTTTGTTGTCTGAGCTAACTTAATTAGTTTTTTAAGACTATTTTTTTTTGCTTTATTTAATGTGTAAACAATTTTACTTTTTTTACTTGATTTAGCATTTGCTTTTATATTCGCCATTTTTCGCTTCTATCGCTTTAATATTATATATGTGTCCACATTGTTATTTATAATTTTTACATCACTATTATGTAAATATGGCAACAATGAACAATAGTTTCATTTTTATAATCATTTTTATTTTTTTTCTTGTTATGATTTTTTCAATTAAAAAGCAAAAAAATAACAAGACAAACTTTTTTTTATCTAATCATAAAAATAAAGATGACGTTTGAAAAACAATTAAGCAATTTCTCAAAAGAAATGGTGAAAAAGGTAAAGAAATTGTTGATAGCTATGTTGTTAAAAGAAATCACATTGATATGATTGATCCAACCCTCTCAAATCATGAAAAACAAAATAAGCGTGCTGAGATTAGGATACGCAAATTTAAATTTAAAACATTAAAGTTATTTGCAAAAAAAAATAATATTCCTTTCGAAGCACCAAAAATTCATATTAATCGATATGTAATTGTATTTATCACAAAAAATATTAAAACTAATTTCATTGATGATCCACGATGTATTGAAATTGAAGTCGTGAGTAATAAAGTATCTAAAAACAAGTATGAAAATGAAATAATTATTAATTCAGAGTTAGACTATAACAATGAAATTCAATGAATTTCACCTTATCGTGAATCGGAAAAAATTAAATACGAAAAGATAATGTTAAAAAATAAGATAATGCGAGAAAAACATGAAAAATTGCGTAAAAAAGAAATCATCAAACAACGATTAAAAAGAAATAAAAAAAATTAACTTAATTCATTCGCTTACTCATACCTATTAGTAAAATAATTAATTTATTCGCTTCATTTTTAAAAGTCTTTAGAATAATTGCTTTCAATTTTGCAAATTGTTTTGTAATAAAAATAACAAAATTAATCTTACTTTTCGAATTTTCCATTGGATTTAAAGTAATCTTACAATCAATAATATTTAAAAAAAAGTAGTTTAATCCACAAACAATTAAATCAATGAATATTTTTTTATTTTTAATTCGTTGATCAAAAAGTAAACAAAAATTTATTGCAAAATTGTTAAATTTTGTTTGATCATAAGCGATGAAATTAAAATTATTTTTGATTTTTTCATAGTATCCAATTTTTATTAAATTTTGATAGAGATTGTAAAATAAAGAACATAATTTATCATGCTTATTTTTAATTTCATCAATGGAATCAAGAATGATGAAATCAACGATGATCAAGCAATATTTAATTAATTTAAAATCCAAATCAAAATAATGTGGGATATTTTTAATTGCATTGTCTTTTAAAAAAAACTTAAATTTTTTAATAAAATTTCGATATATTTTTTCATTTTTTAAGGTCTTATTCATTGTATTTTTTTTCTAATTCATATTTAATGAATTCAAGAATAGCTTTAACTTTTGCATAATCCATTCGTTGAGGTCCAATAATCGAAATTTGATGACTATTATCTATTCCTTTAATAAAAGTGGAAGCAACCATTAAATCATTAGCACCAAATGATTCACAATTTGTAAATAGTGTTGTCTTACCAGTTTTAGCTTGTAAGTATGCGATTTGTTGTCAAATAGTAGAGTTGTCAAGCAAATTTAAAATTTTTTTAAGTTTTTCAATATTTTTAAATTCAGGTTGAGTAATTAGATATTTAGCTCCTTGAATTGATGTTTTAATGTCATTCATATTGTATTTGAAAATTTTTTTAATCATTTCTTGCATAATGAATTCGTAATTCTCAACACTGTTTTTAATAATTGGTTTTAAAATTTCAATTTTTGCGGTCAAATCAGTCAATTTAGTGTCAATCAAACGATCATTAAAAATACGAATGCATGCGGATAAGTCGTTAGCAATTGATTCATTTTTAAAACTAATTGTATTTTTTACGATTGTTCCAGATGAAGTGACAATGATAATAATTGCTAAATTTTTGTGTAAAGGGATCAAATCAATCCGCTTTAATACTTCATTATTTTTTTTTGTCGTTATGATTGTTGGTAATTTCAACGATTCATTTATTAATGATGTGCATTCATCAATTACATTTTCAATTGAAACAACTCGTTTAGCAAATATTTTTTTTAATTGGAGTTTGATATCACTCGACAAACATGGTGTTAAAATATTTTGTTGATAAAATTCATACCCCCATTTGGTTGGGACTCGTCCAGATGAAGCATGTGTCTTCTCAATTAATTTTTTTTTTTCGAGAACAACCATTTCATTACGAATAGTTGCCGATGATAAATTTTTTAAAAAATTAATATTTATTTCTTTACTTGAAATTGGTAAAGCATTTGAAATATATTGTTCAACAATAGTTTTTAATATTTGAACTTGACGTTTGGTCAAATTTTTTCCGTTCATACAAATATATTATCATAATTTATTAATGTTCGCTTTATTTCAAAATATAGAATTATGTTATAAAATATACTTTGCATGTATTAAAATTAAAAACATGGTAAGTAATTTGAAATACAAAGTTATTTCAATTGATTTAGATGGGACGCTGTTAACTCCTTTTTTCCATACAATAACGTGCAAGGATTTGGCACAAATTGGTAAATATTCAAATTATGGCGGCAAAGTTTTTATTAATACTGGTAGATCTATTCATTCCACATATCGATATTTAAAATTAATTGAAAAGACTACAAAGAACCTTCCATCATTCGTTTCATGTTATAATGGGGCCTGAATAAAAGATCTTAGCGATAACAAAATACATCAAAATCTAATTGAGCATGAAGTTGCTTTTAAGTTTTATGAATTGGCAAAAAAAGAAAAAATTCAAATTTGGTTGTATACTCCGCGTTGTGAACAAGAAGCGAAAGTTGAATCTAATCTTTTATCATATCGCTATCGCTTTTTAATTTGAATTGCGAGATTAACGAAATTAACAAAAATAAAAGATATTAATAATTTGTCATCGTATAAGATAAATTTTCTTTCGTTTTCAAAAAAGAAGATCAAGAATTTTTTCGTTCTTTTGAAGAAATTAAATTTTGATAAAATGTGTACAATTTGTTTAACAAATTTTAACTTAATTGAGGTTACACCTCTTAATATCAATAAAGCTTACGCAATTAATTTTATTTGTAAAAAATATAATATTCAACCGATAAATACAATTGCAATAGGCGATTCTTTTAACGATGTGTCTGCATTCAAATTAGTTGGACTTGCCATTGGTGTGAAGCCGCGAAATAAAATGTTATACCAATATTGCAATCAAATTGTAACATATAAAAGAAGTGCTGTTGCTTTTGCCATCAATCGATATGGATTCATAGAAAAAAATGACAAATAAACCATTTATAAAATTGGTTAATATCGGTAAAACATATGATGACGGATATGTCGCTTGTGATAATATAAACATCGCAATTGATAAAGGTAAATTTGTAACGATTTTGGGTCCAAGTGGTTGTGGTAAATCAACTATTTTAAAAATGATTGCAGGTTTTGAAAAACCATCAACGGGTAAAATTATTGTTAATGGAGTAGATATTAAAGATGTTCCTATTCACAAAAGACAAACAGCAACTTTTTTCCAGGATTATGCATTATTTCCTAATATGACTGTTTTTCAAAATATTGCATATGGTGTTAAACTACTAAGAAAAAAACTAAATAACATTTCCCAACGAGTTTTAAAAACACGCGACACAATTTATAAAAATGCATTAAAATATTCATTTAAAAAAATTAACGATTTAAAGAAAAATCAACTAAAAATTGAAAAAGATTTAACTAAATTAAGTAAATTTTATCTTGATAACGATTACTTATGAAAGATTAAAGATATGCGTGCTGCACAATTTAAACAACAAATTTTTATGTTTGAAAAAAAAATTATTAAATTAGCTAAAAACAATGATTATCGTGGATTTAGATTATCGAGCAAGAATAAACGTCGAGTAATATGAAATAAAATTTTATCATTATTTGGTATTCATCGTTATGTAAAATTTGACAAAACAAACATATCAAATATCAATGAGTTACAGATTTTAAAGTTAATAAAATTTTATTTGTATAAAAAAAATAATGATGCAAAAGTTGATCATCTAAAGACAAAATATTGGGATTTAGATGAATGAATATCATATTGACAAAATTTTCCACAATTAAAAGTCGAAGAATTTGATAAAGTCAATACAACACGTGCGTTAACAAAAGATGAGATTAACGATGAAGTTTATCATGTACTTGATTTAGTTAAGTTGACTGGTTATGAACACAAATATCCATCAGAATTGTCAGGTGGAATGCAGCAACGTGTTGCTTTAGCACGAGCAATTGTTGTTAAACCTGATATTTTATTGCTCGATGAACCACTTTCGGCATTGGATATAAAAGTAAAGCAAAAAATGCAAGATGAACTTAAAAAAATTCATAATGAATTGAAGATTAATTTTATTTATGTAACTCATGATCAAGAAGAAGCATTAAGTTTATCCGATCTAGTTATTGTAATGTCAAAAGGAAAAATTGAACAAATCGGTACCCCCAAAAATATCTACGAGCACCCTAATAATCAATGAGTTGCTAATTTTATTGGACAAGCAAATTTTTTGAATCTAAAGTGTATTAGTAAAAATAAAGTTTTAATTGAAAACAAAAAATTTGATGTAAAAAAAATTAAATATCAATTCAACCCTAATTCGATTAATAATAATTTTAAATTGATGGTAAGATATGAGGATATTCAAGCATGCGAAATGAAACAAGCAATGCTTATCGTAAAGATTATTTCAATTACATATAAAGGAATTTTCTTTGATATAAAATGTATAACAAAAAATAAGACTTTCCTTCATTTTCATACAATAAAGCAATTTCATATTAATGAAATCATCGGTATTAAATGAGATTTTAAATGTTCAATAGTTTTAATTGACCGCGATAAAAATAAAAATGATCAATAAAGTATTTATTCGACAAAACGATATTTTTCCAAAAAAAAATAAAAAAATTCAAAAAAAATTTTTATTTGTTTTGCCATTAATTTTATTATTAATTTGTTTTTGTTTCATTCCTTTATTTTTTATTTTCGTTAAACCGCTTCAAAACGATATCAATTTAACATGAATGGTTGTTAATAAATTTATTTGACAAAAAATTTTACTTTCATTAGTTTTATCACTAATTTCAACATTTGTTTGCATCATAATTTCCTACCCTTTTTGTTACCTTCTTATATTTAACAAGAAAAAAATATTTAAAACAATTTCGATTACTTTGATTACAATGCCAATTTGATTAAGTTTTTTAATAAAAATTATTGGTTTAAAAACTTTTTTTGATGTTTGTATTGGTTATTCTAATTCCACATATGGCCATATTTTTACAATTATTGGAATAGTCTATATGAATCTCCCTTTTATGATCCTTGCAGTTTTTAATGTTTTAGACGGAATACCAAAAAATTTAATTTTGGCATCATATGATTTAGGTCAAAATTGATTAAAAACATTTATTAAAATTATTTTTCCTTATACAAAAGTAGGTTTTTTTTCTGGTGTCAGTATTGTTTTTTTGTCATCAATAACAACTGTTTCTATTCCACAATTTATGAATAATAATAATGATGGTTTCATGATTGGAACTATTCTTATTTCAGAAAGTGAACATGGCATAATTAATTCAATTGCAGCATCGAGAATTAGTGCAATAAGTTTAATAACTACAGTATCAGCATTATTTTTTTATTTTTTTATTTTTGTTTTACCACAAATAATTTTTAGAATATTTCAACGGAAAAATTTTAGGAAAAAATAGAAAATGGTACAAAATTTAATAAAAGCGAATTTTACTGATATCGGAAATAATTTTTTAAAATTTCTAAAAAAATTTTATGTATTAATCATCTTATTTTTCATCTATTTACCACTAATTATTGTTGTCTTATTAAGTTTTAATGGACAAACAAATAAAGGAAATATTGATATGAATTTTAATCATAATTTTTCGTTCGTGAATTATTTTTATTTATTAAATAATAATGCTTTTTTAAATGATTTATTAAATTCTATTATTGTCGCAATAATTACAACACCGATTACGATAATAATTGCATTAATGGCATGTTTTGGTTTATGAAATTCTCAAAAAATTCAACGTAATTTAATTATTGGAATTTGTAAAACAACTTTTATTTTACCGGAACCAATAATTGCGATAAGTCTATGTATGCTTTTCATGTCTACTCTTATCCCTTTAGGATTTAATTTTGGTCTATTAACAATTTGTTTAGCACATATTTCATATTATTCACCATATGCCGTAATGATAATTTATCCAAAAATAATGAAATTAAATGCTAATTTAATTTTGGCAAGTTATGATTTGGGATATTCCAAAATAAAAACTTTTTTTAATATTATTTTTAAAACTTTGTTACCATCACTCCTATCCGCAACTATTGTTGTGTTTGGATTAAGTTTTGATGAATTTATCATTACAAATTTGGTAAATGGTTCGTTTCAAACTGTTGCGACAAAAATGTACATGACACGAAAAGGAATAAAATCTTGGATTATCACATTTGGTGCTATGATCATTATTTTATCAATTGTTGTCACTTTTATTTCTACTTTGATCAAGATTCAAAAAACGAGAAGACATCGATTGGTAAAAATAAGACGAAAGTATGAAAATAAAAATTAAATCATTTCACACTATTTTATTCTTATTTTGTTTCATCCCGATATTTTTATTTACAAATCTTGTTTTTTTGTCATGCGCGCAAAGGGATACCTTTATTCAAATAGGGAATTTTGAGAGTTATATGGCGCGGGAATTAATCGACGACATTACAAAAAAATATGGTGCAAAATTTGTTTATTATCCCAATAATGAAACAATTGAAGCAAAATTTGAAAAATATTATGACATCGCTATACCAAGCAGTTATGAAATTATAAATTTATGAGGTCAAAATCTAATTCAAAAAATAGATTGAGCAAAATTTAATATTAAGAATATTAATGGTGATCGTATTAATAATGCTAAAGAGGCAATTACATTATTTAATCAGGATGAAATTAATTATCTTAATGAGCAAGCAAGAACATTTACCACAAAAATGATTGAGGCAAAAAAAACCAACCAAACGAAACCAATTATTAATATTTTAGACTGATGTGTTCCATATTTTTTTCAAAATTTTATGTTTGCTTATAAAGGTAAAGAAATTAAATTTTACAATGAAAATAATGAAGAAGTCATTGATAAAAATAATTTAACTTGAAATGATATTTTTTATACAGTAGGTCCATTAAATCCTAAGTGTGAAAATCGATTCAAGCCAACAAAAAAAACACATATAGGGATGGTTGATGATGCAAGAACAATTTATGAAATTGTTAAAATTTTAAATAAAAATAGAAAACAACAAAATGATATTACATATGATGTAAACGATATTTTTCCGTTATTAACAAAATATTTTACCAATAAATCGTGAATTAATCTGCAATCTGATTCAGGAATTATTTCACGCAATTTATCAATTGATAACGGTGGATATTCAGCTGCTTTTGCCTGATCAGGAGATATTTTTTATGCTGCCACACAACATGCAGAAGAAAAAAATTTTGGATTCCATGCTGATAATTTTCATATTGTTAAGCCAAACAATTCATTGATGTCATTTGATGGTCTTGTTATCAACAAAGCAAGTATTGAACAGAAGGGAGATAAAATTTACGAAATTATTAAACAAATCGCATTAGATGGTTGTGATGTTGATCGGCACAAATTATTTAATAGGAAAGATAATGAATTTTCATATTGAGTAGTTCGTAATTTTCATAAATTGGGATACACCCCACCATTAAAAAATTTGTATGATGCTCTTATCAGTATTGATAAACCATGTGAATATTGGAAAGAATTTCTCGATTTAGACAAGAGTAAAAAAGATAAAAAAACTTTAGAAATGTATATTGATATTCTCAAAATTAATCAAAATAATAAATGTAAAATTTATGAAGAACCTTTGGATCACATAACTAATTCCAATATTAATTGGACATGAATGCAAATAAAAAATAATTTATAAAAATGAATCGCATTATTTTAGGGATTGAAACTAGTTGTGACGATACAAGCATCGCAATTATGAAAAACGGTAAATTACTTTCTAATGTTACTTTTACTTCTAATAACATTAATAAAAAATATGGAGGTATTGTTCCAGAATTATCAGCACGTTATCATTGTAAACACATTGATCATGTGTTTAAACAATGTGTAAAAAAAGCTAAAATAAAGATTAGTGATATTACCCACATTGCCTATACTTTTGAACCCGGTCTTATAGGTAGTTTGCATATCGGTAAAATTTTTGCCAATCAAATTGCAATTTTGCTTGGTCTTGAACCAATAAAAATTAATCATAACATTGCACATATTTTTTCATATTTTATTGATCATTCTTTCAAAAAAAAATTTTTCCCTTTTCTTTCACTAGTTGTTTCTGGCGGTAATACATTTATTGCATTAGTTTTAAATTTTGATAACATTAAAATTTTAAATCAGACTATTGATGACGCTATTGGTGAAGTTCTTGATAAAATAGGACGTGCTTTGGAATTACCATATCCTGGCGGTAAAAGTATTGATAAAATTTTCACTTATAAAAAAATAATCAATCTATTCAAACATTTATCAGCAAATAATAAATTTAGTTTCGCTGGTTTAAAGACAAAAATATTAAATATAATTAATCAAAAAAGATATAGTAAATCTACCATTGCTAGTTCTGCTCTTAAGTGGATTATTGACGATTTAAAAATAAAATTATTGCATTATCTTTCAAAATACCCATTAGTTAAAAATGTCGTGATCGGCGGTGGTGTTAGTGCCAATCGACAATTGCGTAAAGAATTACAAAAATTAAAAGATGTTAAATGTTTTTTTCCAACAGAAACTTTTACAAATGATAATGGAGCAATGATTGCTAAATTAGCAGATTTGAAAATCACTAATCATAAAATTGGAAAATGATTTGTAAAAAAATAATAGCATCGGAATCAGTCGGAATTGGACATCCTGATAAAATTTGTGATCAAATCGCTGATTTAATCTTGGATGAGTGTTTAAAACAAGATGAAAATTCTCGAGTAGCATGCGAAGTTTTTGCTAGTAGTAGAACGATTACAATTGCAGGCGAAATTACAACAAAAGCTTATGTCGATGTTGTTAAATGTGCATGAAAAGTTTTAAAACCATTAGGATATTCAGAAAACGATTTTCAAATTTTATTAGATATCAATGCACAATCTAGTGATATCGCGAAAAAAGTTAATCTTAATAAAAATCTAATTGGTGCAGGTGATCAAGGAATTGTTTTCGGTTATGCTTGTGATGAAACGCCACAATACTTACCTTTATCATTAGTTTTGAGTAATGAGCTTTTATTGAAACTAACAAATTTAATAAAAACCAAGAAATTACTTGGTTATTTATATGATATGAAGTCATTAGTTTCAATAAATTATCAAAGTGAAAAAAATCCTCAAATTTACTCAATTGTTCTTTCCGTTCAACATGCGAAAAATAAAAAAAAATCCATAATAGAAAAAGAGATCGAAGATATCGTTATTAATCCAGTTTTGAATGCACATAATTTATCATCAAAATGCAAAAAATATATTAATTATGCCGGTGATTTTATTAATGGGGGTTTATTTGCCGATACCGGTTTAACTGGACGAAAAATAATTGTTGATACATATGGATCAATTGCTAATCATGGAGGGGGTTCGTTTAGTGGGAAGGATTATACAAAAGTTGATCGTACTGGTGCTTATTTTGCTCGATATATTGCGAAAAACATTGTAGCAGCCAAATTGGCAAAGAAAGTACAAGTGCAATTAACTTTTTGTATTGGTGTATCAAAACCAATTTTATTGCATATTGAAACATATGGTACGAATTCAATTTCAAATGAAAAAATTTTTAGCGCTGTTTCAAAAGCATTTAATTTCGATTTATATAATATTATTAAAACATTGGATTTAAAAAAACCAATTTATCATTTAACATCTGTCTTTGGACATTTTGGTAAAGAAAATTTACCATGAGAAAAGTTAGATAAAGTTGATATCTTAAGGAGAATTAGTAAAGGTGAGTAATAAAATTGTTAAGGAAATACTGGAAAAAAAATTTAAGAAAAGTATTTTTTCTGGTTACGATCCTTTTGATGTCGACAATTTTTTTGATCGAATGATAATATATATTAATGACTTGTTGGAAATTAAAAGTTCACTTGAAAATGAAATTGAATCATGAAAAAAAAAATATTGTGAATTACTCGAGCAGAAAAAAAATCTCGTTAATCAAAATACAATTTTGAAAAATGAAATTAATGAATATCAGAAAGAGGGTTATGGACAAAAACATTTAAACCGTCGAATGGATAAACTTGAAGAAAAATGCAAAACTATTTTGCTACAACAACAAAATAAGAATAAATAATTGTTGTGTAAATTTCATAGTATCTTTAATAATCTAGGGTTTGCGATTTATTGGGATAGTGTGAAACAAATTTATGTTTAATTAATAGAATTTGTTAAATGAATTCTTATGTTCACATACATCACAAACAATGGGTTTATTTTTGATTTTTAGTTGCCCACATTTAGAACATTTTCATTTATTGCTTTTATTTATTTTATTTTTATAAATCTTAATTTTTTTAAGAAAATCTTTAAGTAGTTTTTCATGATTTTCTTCAATTTTTGCAACATTTAAAAAAAGTGTTTCGATCTTTTTATATCCATCTTTTTTAGCATCAATTGCATATTGTTTGTACATTTTAGTTCATTCATTGTTTTCGTTTTTTATCGAATTATGTAAATTTTCTAAAGTAGAATTAATTTTTCCATTATTTATAAGTTTAAATCATATTTTTGCATGTTCTTTTTCATTATTAGCTAATTCAAGAAAAAAATTACTAATTTTGTAAAAACCTTCTTTTTGTGCCATGCTTGCGAAAAATGTGTATTGATTTCTTGCTTGCGATTCACCAGCAAAAGCCGATCATAAATTTTTATAGGTTTTTGTTGCTTCAAATTTCTTCATTTCTAATTTTTACTATTTTAAATAATTATATTTCTAAATTTAAACATCACTCCAATATAAAGATAAATTAAATGGTTAAATTTAGTATTATAAAATTAACATCTCAATGATTCACATTGTCCTTTATCAACCACAAATTCCGCAAAATGCGGGGAATATTATTCGAACATGCGTTGGTTTTAACGCAATTTTACACATGATAAAACCATATGGTTTTGTTCTTTCAAATAGTAAATTTACACGAAGTGCTTTAGATTATCTTAAAAAAATAAAATTGATTGAGCATATCGATTATGATGATTTTATTTCGACAATACCAAAAAGAAGTTTAGTCTATTACATTACACGTTATGGAAGAAATTTACCAGAAAAAATAAAAAAACCTTTCGGCAAACAAAACATTTATTTAATTTTTGGTTGTGAGACTAAAGGTCTACCAAAAAAAATTTTGAATGATAACATTAATAAGACAATTAGAATCCCGATAAGTGAGAACATTCGCTGCTTAAATTTATCAAATTGTGTGGCAATTTTGCTATATCAAATTGCTATTAAAAATGGATATAAAAATTTAGCGATTTTTGAGCCTAAATAATATTAAGTGTCCAAAATAAATCATTAAGACAATATAATTATTGAAACATTTTTAATGGCTATTAGAGATAGTAAAACCAATAGTTATATAGTTGGTAATTCGTATCTAGATTCACTAAAAAAAATCGGCTCTAAGATAAGTCGATTCATCATTGGTTCGACAATTCCTAAAGTAATGTTTAGAGTTTATTTTTTAATTATTATTCTTGGTGCTATATTGTTATGTTGCCCATGTAGTTTGCAAAAAATCGATGGTGTTCAATTAAATGGTTTTAAGAGTAAAAATTTCAATTTTTTGCAAGCATTATTTATTGCATGCTCTGGATTTTCAAATACTGGGTTAACACCGGTTGTAATCTTTAAATATTTTAATTGGTTTGGTCAATTTATTTTACTTATTATCATTGAAATCGGAGGAATGGGGGCCTTTGCTCTATCATTTTGAGTATGATGCTTGATCAAAAAAATTTTTAAAAAAATAGAAAAAAAAAATATTAAAATTCTACAAATTCTACAATCTGAACGAGGTGGAAATTGTTTATCTGATTCATTTAGAGTTATTTCAATTGCTTTTACTTTTTTATTTTGTATTCAAATTATTTTTGCTTTTATTTATAGTTTTTGTTTTTGTTTTATTCCTGCATATCAGCAAAAAGGAATTGATGAAAATAATGGAAATTTTATCTCTTATAACGACTATTCGCAACCATTAAAATCTTTTGGTAATTATGGTTATAGTCTATGAGTTGCGCTTTTTTCAAGTGTTTCAGTTGTGAACAATGCCGGTTTTGACATTATTTCTAAATCTTCACTTTCCCCTTATCGTAATGACTTAGGTACAATACTGCAATTTTTTATTATGATTGAATTAATTATTGGTGGTCTTGGTCATTTTATTATTTTCGAATTTGTTGAAAAAATTCGTTACAAACAGAAAGGTTTATCTTACCGATTATCATTATTTACAAAATTATCATTATTCATGTATATTTTTGTTGGTCTTATTGGATTAGTTTTTTCTTTTTGTTTTGAATTATCTGTAAAAAATGATCCAAAATCAATTATTGGTTTTGAATGCAAAAATTTTGAATTTGGTAAGAATGTTATGTACAACAAATGTTTTTGTATTTTTTACAATGTTGTTGAGTGTCGAAGTCTTGGAATGAATACAATCGATTGTCGCACACTATCAGAATGATCTAAATGAGTGTTTAATATTTCAATGTTAATAGGTGGTGCCCCATCATCGACAGCTGGAGGGATTCGTGTAACGACAATAGCACTTATTTTTGTCACAATTTGAAATAAATTATGTGGCCGAAAAGAAATTATTTTTTTCAATCACACGATCAATAAAGATCTTGCTATTGAAGCTTTTATGATTTTAGTTATTTCAATTATTCTAGTTTTTTTTGGAACAATAATTTTTTGATCATCGTTGCCTTCTAATCCAACATTAAGCATTCAAAAAAAATATGCATTTACCGATGTGTTTTTTGAAAGTGCCTCTGCATTTGGGACAGTTGGTATTTCAATGAGTTACACGGCAATTGCAAAATGATGAGGCTTGCTAACATTAACAGTTTTAATGTTTATTGGGCAATTAGGTATTACCAATACATTATTGTCATGAACAAAAAATAAACCTAAATATGACAATGTAATTTTTTCATACGAAAATATAAAGTTACAATAATTTTTACTTGGCGTCCACAAATGGAATTGAACCATTAACCTATAGCTTAGGAGGCTATCGCTCTATCCAATTTGAGCTATGTGAACAATAATTAAATTATAATCTCAAATAAGTAGTACTTGATTATTCAATCAACTATGTTTCTATCATTAGTTTGATTCGTAGTTATCGAATGATAAAAAAATGAAAATCAATCATAAAGTTTCAATTCATGCTTACAAATATGATGGTTGTTTATATAGGACATTTGAATTTCCAAAAATCATTTATGTCGATAAAAAAATTATCATTTTAAGTCTAAATAAAACAAGAATCATTAGTCAAGGAAAAAATAATAAATTTTACCACTCAAGTGGTAATAAAGATAGTTTTTGAATTATGTTTAATGACGAATGATACAATTTAATCATAACTTTTTGTCATAAAAAGAATAAAGCAATTTATTATTTTAATATTGCTTCGCCATTCATTTATGAGGATGAAGCAATTAAATATGTTGATTTGGATTTGGATGTACGATTAATTTTCAATAAAAAAAAACAATCATTGATCATTAAGGAACTTGATGAAAATGAATTTAAAAAAAATTCAGTAAGTATGTTTTACCCAAATGAATTAATTAATCAAACAATTAATGCAAAAAACAAACTTATTGATTTGATAAAAAAAACTAAATTTTTCTTCAAATACGACGAAGATTTTTTTAAAAAATTTAACTTTGAAAATGAGTAACGATTTCGCATTAATTAATAATCGCATAAAAGAAATGATTGATAAAGAACGATATCACGAGGCATTGGCATTATTAATTGAAGAATCTAAAAACCCTTTATTTTCTAATGATCAACACTTACTAATTAATCTTCAAATTAAAAATTTAACACATTTTATTAAACAGAAAAAGGAAAGTTTATTTGTAAATTCGTTATCAAAAAGTCAATTAATCGATTTGTTTTTATCAAAAAAATATAATCTTGAACTTCTGGAAGAATTATTTAAAAAGTATTTAGACAACTTCGAAACATGTGACTATTTAAAGTTACAGAATGTTTTCTTAGATGAACGACTCGATAACACTTTAAAGATTAATTTTTTAAAAATTTTCAAAAATTATAGTATCGATTATGATTTCGATTTTTTAAATACGATGACGAAATCAAAATTTCGAATTAATCCAAAAAACAATTTTAATTTAGATAATTATGACAATCTTTTTAAATTAGCGACAGATTTGGAAATAATTTTTTATAAGGATGTTGTGAAAAGTAATATTGCCAAACAAATTATTAATCGAATATATACCCATTTTTTCAATGATTATGAAAAAATCGAGTATTCACCAATAGTTCTTTTTGATCACATTGTTAGTTTTATTGAACATGCATTCAATAGCAATTATCCAATTGATAAAAAATTTGTAATTTGAATAAAAAATATTCTTAATTAGTGTTTGTGTTAATTAATATAATTTAGAAAATATGAATACTAAACATACTAGCAATGATATTATTGTCAGTCTATCAGGTTGTACAAAATTAGCTGATTTAATTTCACAACGAACAAAAATTAAAAAAGCAAAAATTTTAATTAGCCATTTTGCAGATGATGAATCATTTATAAAGATATGTGAGTCAGTTAAAGGTAAGCATGTTTATGTTATCCAATCAACATGTCCACCAGTCAACGAAAATTTAATGGAACTATTAATAACAATTGATATTTTAAAAAGATCATTCGTTAAACTAATAACTGTTATTTGTCCGTATTATGGTTATGCAAGACAAGATCGTTTACTTTCAAAAAATGAACCACTTACTGCAAAATTAGTTGCAAATTTATTGGAAAAATCAGGTGTTGATAATATCTACTTGCTTGATCCACATTCAAGTCAAATACAAGGTTTTTTTAATATTCCTAATGCGATTATTTCAGGAATTCATTTTTTGATGGATGAAATTAAAAAAAAGAATAATTTAAAAGATTTTGTTATTGTCTCTCCTGATTATGGGAGTGTAAAGAGGATAAAAAATTTAAGTGAAGCATATAAGATTCCAATGTTAATTATTAATAAGAATCGACCACAACCAAATGTTGTTGAAATTGTTGATATTTTAGGAGCAGATATAAAAAACAAAAATTGTCTAATAATCGATGATATGATTGATACTGGTGGTACAATTATTACTGCTTGTAAAACACTGAAAAAAATGGGTTGCAAAAAGATTATTGTTGGTTGCATTCATGGCATTTTATCAACAAATGCTGTCGAAAAATTTAATTTGGCCTATGAAAACAAGACGATTGATCAACTATTTGTTTCCAATTCGATAGATTCAATCTACACTAAAAAAATTAAAAATTTACATATTGTAGATATTAGTTCATACCTAACAAAAAATATTTTTGATTAGTTTTATAATTACTTATTTAGGACTCATTTTTATATTTTAAAATAATTTCTTCAATGTAAATAAATTGCTCATATAATTTTTCTTTACTAATTATTGTTTTTGAAGTTGTTATTGTAAAAATAATATTACTTAATCCCCCACAAATTCATAGTGCAATTAATTGTTTTTGAAATGGATTACAATCAAGTTTTAGTTGCTCAACTTCTTGATAAATTAGGAGTTTAATTATTCTCGTAAAAACATCAATATATGTTCCTTTACCTCCCCTTATTCGCAATTAATTCTAGACTATTACTAAAAATATCAAAAAATTCATATGTGAAATCGATTATTACATGTGTAAAATAATTGATCAATTCCGCTAATGATTTTGGTTTAAATTTTTTTGGAATTGGCAATCAATTGATTAATCTTTCTTTTATTAGCAACGCAATCAAATCATTTTTATTATTGAAATGATGGTAAAATGTTACTAAATTTATTTTTGCTCTATGACAAATTTCATTCACTTTAATATTTGTTTTGCGATAAACCTTTTTTTGTAACAATTCAAAACATGCTTTCATTAGTGCTTGTCTTGTTTTTATAATTCGTAAATCTAAAAAATCTTCCATATTCTTATTTTCTCTATTATTTATCTTTTTATAATTGAATAATGATAAACAAGACGGTAAAAGTTTATGTTTATAGAATTAAACACGATTATTTAAACAATATAAATTGGTTTAATAAATATCGTCTAAAACAAATAGATCAATGTTTTAATAATACGGCAAGGCAACAAAGAATTTATAGTTGATTACTAATAAATTATGCTTTACAAAAGGAATTTAAGTATGATATCGTAAAACAAAAAAATTTTAAATTAATCAATAAGCATTTTTGAAAATATAAAAATTATTTTTTTTCTATTACTCATCGTGATGAATATGTTGCCATCGCAATATCAACACATAAAATCGGTGTTGATTTGGAATTATTTAATAAAAAATTATTTAAAGAGAATATTTGAAATCGAATTGTTAATGAAGACAAAAATTTAAAATATTCACCATTATCCTGTTTAATTCTATGAATTAAAAGTGAGGCCTTTTTTAAGCAAACATCTTTAAAACATATTGCATGATTAAATAAAAAGCACGATGAGAGAATCACGGTAATAAACATCAAAAGAACTAAAATATGATTAGCAATAACTTGCAATAAAAAAGACTTAAAATTAGTTATTGATATTTAAAGTATAATAAAGCATATTAAACTTAAACTTGTAAAATTTTAATTTGAAATCACTTTTAATAATTTAGTAAGCATTAAAATTAACAAAATTTTATCCTTAATATATGCAAATGCAAAACACTACTCCAACAAAAATATTAGCATTAGGTGGAATTGAAGAAATCGGTAAAAACATGTATGTTTTTGAACATAGCGATGAATTATTTATCATAGATTGCGGTAACAAATTTTGTGATGAAAATAAACTACCCGGTGTTTCATCAATAATTTGCTCATTTGATTATTTATTACTAAATAAAAAAAAAATCAAAGGTTTAATAATTACCCATGCACATGAGGACCATATTGGTGGAATTCCGTATTTACTCAAGACAATGAATATTCCTAATATTTATGCTAGTTCATTATCGCTTTTGATTATTAAGCATAAATTGAAAGAACACAATGATATTAAACAACCAAAATTTATCGAGATAACCGATGATTTTATTATTAAAGAAAAACATTTTACAATTGATTTCTTCCGCGTTTGCCACTCGATTCCATTATGTTATGGCGTTTGTCTACAAACTCCAAATGGTAATATTGTCACATGTGGTGATTTTCGCTTTGATTTTTTCAATAAAATGGAACAAACAAATATCCATAAAATATGTAACATTTCAAAGCGCGGTATTGACTTATTATTATGTGAGACAACAAATGCGGAATCATTAGGTTTTAGTACTTCAGAATATTTAATCATAAATGAAATAAAAAAAAGATTAATGAATGCAAAAGGTCGTGTTTTGATTACAACTTTTGCTTCTAATTTAAGGCGAATTGAAAATATTATTGAAATAGCAAAAAGTCTTAAAAAGCGAATTTGTATTATTGGAAAATCAATGGAGACGAACATTAAATCATCGATTCAATTAAATTTAATTAAAACATTTAAACAAGACTTTGTTGAACCAACTGATATTAAGAATATTGCTGATCGTGATTTATTAATTATTTTAACCGGTTCACAAGGTGAACCAAATGCCGCGCTAAATATGATGGCTAATGGCCGTTATCCGCATATTGTTTTAAAATCCTCCGATACATTGCTAATGTCATCCAATCCTATTCCGGGTAATTTTGATCAAGTTGAACAACTTTTAAACCGCTTATATAAATCAGGAATGAAAATTTATGTTAATTCAAAAAAAAATAAGTTACATGCTTCTGGGCATGCCTCACAAATTGAGTTGGAATTGATGGTTAAATTAATTAATCCTAAATACATTATTCCAATTCATGGCGAATATCGAATGCTTGCCGCTATGAAAAATAATGTTTCTATTATTGGTTTTGAAAAAGAAAAGTATATTCAAATTGCTAATGGACAAATTGTCGAATTATTAAATCATCAAGTAAATGTAACAAATAATTTTGTCAACACTGATGAGGTTTACATTGATGATAATAAAACAAATGTTGATAACTCGCGTGTTTTAGTTGTGCGAAAAATTTTATCAACAGATGGTATTTTTAATGTAACGATTTTGATTGATCGAATTATCCATAAGATAATCGGAATTCCAAAATTAATTACACGTGGATGCTTTTATGCAAATTCATATATTAATTTGCTTCATAAAATTGAGTACTCGATTCGCGATAATATCGAATTAGAAATGAGTAAAAATCCAAAACCAATTGATAATTTAAAAATTCGTAAAATTGTTGAACAAACAATTACCTATTTTATTTATAAAAATAAGCACAAAAAACCATTAGTTCAAACAACAATTTTTGATGTACATCAATAAATAGGATTATTTATTTTTTAAGATTTTTTATGTGTTTTCACAAATAATCATTGATATTTTCGTCTAGTCTTATTCTTCTATCTTTTTCTTCACTATTAATTTTGTTAGAATAAAATTTAATTTTTAGATATAAAAATAGGCAAATAACGACAATGCAAATAAAAAAAAGGATAAAAATATTAATAATATTACTATATCTTCCTATTTCACTTGAACTAGGATCGTTTTTATTTTTTTGGTAAAAACAATTAGGACAACAATTTGTAAAATTACCATAAACTGAAAAGTTACGATGGTCAGCACCACATGTAAGAAATGGAACAATTAGTACATAAATTAAATAGCAAAAAGGGTATATTAATCAACAAAAAAAGGATTTAATGACCTTATTTTTTGTTATTTGTTTTTTGTAATAATTGTTGAATTTAGCATTGACAATAAATAAACTAATCATGAAGATTGGATTTATTTCAAAAAGGAAAACATATTGACAAATATTAATTGCTCTTTTAAAAATCAAAATATTTTGTTGTGTGTAGTCAAATTTTATTACATCATGAAAAATATTAAAAATCATTCAGAAATTAAAAATGACTAGACTTATTGCCGCATATGCGGCAATACAACATAGTAAATTTCCTTTTTTAAAAAAAATTAATTTTTGCTTGAAAAAATAAATAATGTAAATAATACTAAACAAAACATTGCATTGCTGTGTGTAATATGTTAATGAGGAATATCAAATTTCTTTGAAATCGCCTTCATTAATTTTTATTTCATTTATTCATTGCAAAACTAAAATCAATATAACAACAACTTGTAAAAATAGACCGCAAAGAAAATAATTTCTAATTAGTTTACTATACCTTGCAAGCGAATTATTAGTATAAAATCAATATTTGATATTTTTTGGATTCATTTGGTCCTAATTCATGTTTATTTTATTACTTAAATTGTCAAATAAAAAAATATTTTTATATATGTATAAAACTTATCAACATTTTTTGTTGATAAGTAGAAAAATAATCAAAAAATGATTAATTTTCTGATTTTATATTTCATCGTAATGTCAATTTTTATGTTGGTATTTTTGTGTTTAGGAAAAAAATATTTTTTTTTCTCAAATTTTATTTAAACGGTTATATTAAAAATATTCCAATAGTTATTTTTTAATTTTTTCTAAAAAATGGGTTTTATTTTATATCGTGTTAGTAATAGAGATGATTTTAAATTAAGTACAAATTTTTTAATTGATTTATATACACCAATTATTGGTAATCTTGCTACAAGTTTTTATATATTATTGTGTAACAACCATCTTTATTTGTCAAAAAATCAAAATTTGTCATTCAATTTCCAATCAGCATGTCGACAAATTAATTGTTCGTTTGAACAATTAATTATGGCAAAAAAGAAACTTGAAGCAATTAAGTTGATTGATACGTTTATTTACATTGAAAATAATTCTGACAATAATTTGTGCCAAATTATTGTTAATTCTCCATTAAATTTTTTTGATTTTGTCTCAAATCAAAAATATAAGGCATTATTGATCGATAAAATAGGTATTGAAAATTATCAATATCTTGAATATAAGTATTTGCCATCAACAATTTATAAAAATTTACTAAACATATCAGAGTCTTTTGATAATGTTTTTTCCGAAAAAAAATTAAAAGAAATCAATGTTATTGATTTTGAAAAAATTTATATGGATTTATTCAAATTATCGACAAAAAATATTTTTATATCTGACGAATGTAAAAGGATTATTGAAAGTGTATATTTGAAATTTCCATTAACGCTAACAATCATTGAAAATATCATTTTAGATTCATTGGACAATGTAAGTGATAAAAATATATTTTCATGCAATCAAAAATTTTTAATTTGTAATTTAAATAAAGCTATCATGAATTCACCGCATTCAAATCGATTAAAAAGCAAATCTAATTTTATTAGAGTAAACCGTTCGGTTAATTTGTTTACATCAACAATTTCTGATTTTGACTCACAAAAAATAATTAACGATTATAAATTAATTAATGCCGAACAATATTTATATTCAATTTTTAAAAAAAATGTTTCTATCTTTGAACGCAAAATTATTGGTATTTTAAAAGAAGAGTATTTGTTAAAAGACGAGGTGATCAATGTAATAATTGATTTTAGTCTTTATAAAACCAATGGCAGATTAAACAAAAAATATATTTTTAAAATCGCACAAACATTTAATGGATTAAATATTAATTCCTGCGAATTAGCAATTGAGCATTTTCGTAAAAATATTTCTTTAAATTCCATTGATAATACGATGGATGTCAATGATGTAAAGTTGGAGCACATATAGATGTTTCTTTCTACTAATAAAAAGGAACCTTTAAAAGGAAATTTTGATAAATATTTTAATTTGGAAATGATTAGGCAGTTAAATTTATCAAATGAGGAAAAAAATAATTGGAAGTATGTTGTCAAATATATTTATGAGCAAGAAGAAAAATGCAAAAGTTTATCACGTGATAAGTGTTACAATTCTTCTTTTATTCATATTATTTTAAAACGAAATTTTAAAACAAAACAATTGTATTTATCAAGTTTTTTTTGTCCTAAAAAAAATTTATTTTCGAATTATTTGATCCGTGAGTTCCCTAATAATAAATTATTGTTGTCATTTAATGATCTAGCAAAGATTACGATTAAAATGGATGAAAAAAAAATTAATGATTTTTTATTAAAATCAATTAATAATAATACCGAAATTGGGTTATATTTATATGGCACAACGGGGATCGGTAAAACCCACAAAATCATTAGTTATTGTAATGAAATGATTTATCAAAATAAGAAAAAAGTGGCATATATTTTTTTACCACAATTTGTTGGCGAAATTAAAAACAACTTTTCTGAGAATCCATCAAATAATAAGACACTAATAGCTAATTGCTGTGTAGCAGACATTCTTGTTCTTGATGATTTTGGTGCTGAATATGCATCAGCTTGGTTTTATTTAAATATTCTTCTCGTCATCTTTAATTATCGTTTTGAAAATGACAAGAAAATTATTTTTATTTCTAATTTTGAACCAAAGAAAATTGCAACTATTATGAAAAAAAAGTTATTGTCTAATTCTTCATCAAAATTTGACCGTGAAAATATTGATATTATTATTAATCGACTGGTTGATCGCATGTGAAAATTATTTGATTTTAAGGAAGCATCCTATATTGCAAAATCACGTCGGACAAATAAAATATCATAATTTCTATCTTTTTTGTCAATTTTATATTTGGATATAAAAACAAGAATTAATATTACACAACAAACAAATAAATATGAGTGCGGTGTATGCGTTTTGACATCACTATATAACTATTACTATCATTTTGAAAAAATAACCAAGCAACAAATTCTTGATAAGGCATCGATCAATGAAAATGGATTAACAATTTTTGATTTTGAAATTTTAGCAAATAAATTTAATCTTGAAACAGATAGTTATGAAATTAATTGGAATGAATTTGCGGATTTAAAAATTAATTATCCTTTTGTTTGCTTAATAAAATCCAAATTCGAAAATAATCATTATGTTATTGTTGTTAAAAACAAAAAATATATTCTCGTGTATGATTCATGTTATTTCAAACCCAAAAGATATTCATATGCTAATTTTCGCGAGGTTTTTTGTAATGTCTTAATTTTTATAAGGAAACAACAAAAATTTGTTAAAAAAATAAAAGTTTTTAAAAAAAATATTTTTTTCGATTGAGATTATAAATTTTTTCTTATATCATTTTTTCTGGCTTGTGTTTCACACATGCTTTTATTAATAAATTCATTATTCTTGAAATGAATAATTGATTTTGCAATAAGCAAAAAATCAGTGCAAAATTTATTTATTATTGCCATAAATTTTTTATTAATTAGTGTTATTCAAAATTTATTTGATTACATACATAATTTGTGTTTTAGAAAACATTTACGGAGTTGCTGTCTAATTATCACAGATAAAATCCTACAATCTCTAATAAATAAACAAACGAATTTTAATTACAAATTCGATTTAAAATGATTAGGTAAAATTGATGAATGTATTTTCACATTAGCTAATTATTTTATTATTGATTTAAATAAGCATATTTCAAACATTCTAATCTTATGCCTTTATACATGCATTCTTTGTTCAATACAATGAAACATGTTAGTTTTTATTTTTTTATTACTTTTTGTTGAAATAGTTATTACTTTTATTAAATATTGGAAGAAACAAAAAATTTACTCATCTTTTTTAGCAAGCGAAAATAAAACGTTAGCGAACATCTCGAAAATTAAAAATTTATTTTCTGATCAAATTTGACCAACAAAATTTGATTACTATATTGATAGATTACGTGAAAATTATTCAAATATTTATAAAAATTTTAACGATTTAAATGTCTTTTCATCTAATACATATTTATTTGAAAAAACAACAAAAATATTTATTGAGATAATCTTTATCACATTATTTAGTTATTCATTTATCAAGTATGATTCATTATCGTTTGGCAAATTGTCTTTTTTACTAGCTAGCATGCAAATTATTAAATATTTATTTAGTGAAATAGGGAATTATTTTTTAGAAAAAATAAAAGTAAATATCTTTTTAAATATTTACAATGACATCATTTGCATTGGTAATTTATCATCAGATAAAAAGGTAGATAGAAATTATATTTTTGATAAATGTAACAAAATAATTTTTAAATCGAGCAATGAGCATTTTGCGGTTTATAAAAACCAGTGCAATCGAATACCAAATTTTCGATCTATTTTAAAAAAATGTAATTCCATTATTATAAACAATAAGGAATATTCGCTCTACGCAAAAAGTATTTGAAAAAAACTAATTATCTTTAATGAAAATATTGAGTTGTCAGTTGATTATTTCAAATATTTATACAAGAATAATTTTCATATTTATGATAAATATTTAAAGTTATTTAAGATCGATGTTACTAACTCATATTTAACATTCCATCAACGATTTTTTCTCAATTTTCTTTGCCTATTGAACGAGAAAAACAAAATTATTATTTTTGAAAAATCAAAATGCAAATTAGATTTAAACAACAAAATTATTAAAGAAATTTTTCATCAAATTAAAAAAGATAATTCAATTTTCATTCTAGAAGGTAATGCACATTCATAGAAATATCACAAGAGTCTTTTTTCTAATAATTTTTTTGTTTGTTTTTGAAATTTTATTGTTATCAATTTTGAAAATACAAGTTATCGTTAATGCATCAATATTTACGGAAGGTTCATCTTTATATATTGCTATAAGTAAAAAAGATGCGCAATATATTCAAAAAAACAATATTCAAAATGTCGAAATAAAATATGATGATAAAAAATATAGAAGTAAAATTTATTTTCAAGAAGTCATTGACGATTTGTACTTGTATTATTTAACGAATAGAAAAATATTTTATAAAAAATCGATGGAAAATATTACATTAATAATTGATGAAGTAAATCTATATCAATATTACTATAAAAAAATGTAGAATAGACACAATGTTTTAATTGGCGTGCCATATTGGAGTTGAACCAACAACCTTTTGATCCGAAGTCAAATGCTCTATCCAATTGAGCTAATGGCACATGTTTTTTAATCGTTCGATTAAATTCCTTTTTAAATTGGTGAATTGCTTTATATGATAAAAAAATTTGGTTTGCTTTTTTCTCAATTATTAAAAAATTGTAATTTTTATTTTTAACGAAAAAATTTGCTAAATTCTTTACGATATAATCGCTAACATTTGAGATGTGGCAAAGTCCAACAAAACCATCAAACATAGCCAAAATATATGTTTTCGTAATTTTGATTACTTTAGCATTAACAATTGAGTTAATTGTAATAGAATTAACCATAAAAATTACATCTAAATTATAAAATAAATGATTTGCGTTTCATCAAAACTATCTATTACCCAAAAAAGAAAAAAATTCTCATTTTTCTATACATTTTTAATTTGTGGAATGATTTTTCTTACTTTTAATAAAAACATTGTTTACATTAGTTTTTTACCATTACTATTGCTTTTTATTATTAAAAATGATTTGAAAGAAAAGGCTATGATGTTTATCATCATTTTCTTTTATATTTCTCTTTTATTTCTATTTGGACAATATAGTTTATTTAATAAATTTGCGGCATGACTAAATTTTTCACCTCGCGATAAAATATTTTCATTTATTGAAAGTAATTATGATAGTAATGTAGCACGATTTATAAATTTAGTTATTTTTAATCGCAAAAATTTTGAAACTACTTTTTTGTATAGTAAAACAATAAAATTAGGTATAGCATGAATTATTTGTGTTAGTGGTTTTCACCTTCAATTAATAAAGAAAGTAATTTTATCCATCACACCGCGAGAAAATAAAATTATTGGAAATGTGATTTGTGGTATGTTCTTGATGTTTTATGCATATATGATTAATTTTTCTTATTCATCAATGCGCGTTGTTTTTCAATTTATTTTTTCACATTTTTTCCATAAGAATAAAATTAATAGGATTGAATCACTAGGTTTCATTGGTATATTAATTTGTATTTTAAATTCTAATTGCTTTATAAATTTTAGTTTTATCTTAATGATGATTAGTTGCTATGGAATATATTTTATTTTATCGTTAAAAATAGATAATTTATTTATACGAAAAATTTTAATTTCATTTTATGTGAATTTATTAAATTTACCAATTCTCTCCTTAATAAATAATTCTATCTCAATAATGTTGATTATTAATTCATTTGTTTTTTCATATATTTTTCCATTTGTCTATGTCTATTTTCTAATTTTTATGTGAATACCAATTTTTACTATCATTCATGAAAAAATAATTTTTTTTACTAATTTTTTAATTAATTCTTTTTTGGAAATTAATTATGTAATATTTTTTCCTAGATTTAATGATTGACAAATAGTTACATATCTAATAATTGCTATTATTTCATCTAAAATTATTCATGAGAAAATTATTTACAAATATATAATTTATCAATAAATGATTAGATTTTTTCATAGTAATGAAATTGATGTAATAGATTGAAAAATTAGAAAATTTTGTTTTGACAATAATCTATCCCCATATAGGTTTGATTCTTCGTCCACTTTTGATGATATTGAGAGAAAAATTTTTCAACTAGATGTGTTTGGTGGTAAAAAAAACGAATTATATATAATAGATTTTTCTAAATTATGTGCTTGTAAAGAAAATATTAATTTTCTTATAAAGTTAGTAAATTCCAAAAAACCAATAATTCTTTTTTGTAAGAATAATAATTTTGATAAAAAGTTAGGTGATAAAAGCGGAATTATTGTGGAAAAACTTCGTCCTTTTTCGTGACAAGATAAAAAAGAAATGATATCCTTTTTTTTACATAAAAATAATGTAAAAATATTTGAGCATGATATCGAATATATGTGTTCAAATTTATTAACTAATCATCATTTTATTGAAAATGAAATTGGTAAAATATCACTTTTGAAAAAAAATTTTTCAATCAATTCATTAATTATTAGACAAGTATTATTTGATTGTTTTAATGCAAATGTTTTTAAAATAGTTGATTTTTGATTGCAAAGAAGCTACAAGAATTTACTTAAAATTTTAAATGAAACATCCTACAATTCATCCCAAACTCAATGAATCATTCAAATATTTATTACGAGATTAGTCCAAATAAAAATGTTTATTTTAGCGACTGAAAATGGAGTTGATAAAACTACTATTGTCGACAATTTACAATTATCATTTTTCCAACAAAAAATTTATAAAAATTTATATTGGTTCAAAAAAAAAGATTCAATTAACAAGATTTTAGAAAAATTATGAAACCTTGAAATTGGAATAAAAACAAATGAAAAGCATTATTTTTTTTCTTTTGTTAAAATTTTATTAGACGATCGTTATGACAAATGCTAGTAAGACATATGAAAAATTAGCAAATTGAATATATTGTATATTGCACAATGATTCGATAAATTTTTTCGCATATGATAAAAGATTCATTTCTTTATTTGAAAAGGAATTATTTTTTTTGTATTGTCTCGAAAAGAAATACTCTAAGGACGTTGATTTAGGAAACAAATTCTCAGTAAAATCGTTAATTCATGATTACAATCAAAAAATAGGTAAAAATTTCACTTTACCGTTCGAAGCAAAAGTTGATTTAAATAATCTTGATGATGAAATCAATTATTTATTTGTTTATTGTCATAATGTTTTTAATGTTGATTTAAATAAATTAGCAAAAAATAATTCATTTATGCAAAAAACATCAAAAATAGAAAGTGCAAATAAGTTTATAGAAAACAATAATCAGCAAAAACTTAATTTTGCTATCAATACTAATATGAAAATTTTAGAACAAATTAAACTTGGTAAAATTTTTATTTATACATCACGCCCAAGGATTATTCCAATCTTAAAGAGGATTTTTTTACTTTTTTTGCTAATTAATATATTACTCATAATTTTTATGATGATTATTTCCATTCGAATTGATGGTTTATGATTGAGTAGTGATAGTATGATTGATACACGATGAAATATTATTAATTATTTTTTACTTCTTTTCCTTAATATTGCCTTTTTTTCAAAATTTATTCGGGAAATCATGAATAATCGTAATGATAACATAAAGTATTATTTTCAATGACGCCCAGCATTATTAATTTTTGCAATTAATTTTTTTTCGTTTATCTATGTAGATTTTAATCAATTCAAAGTGATTGAAAATTACGATAAGTCACAACTAGATGATCGTTTTTTGTATTTGTCACTTGTTTCGTATTGATATGTTTGATTTATGATAATATTAGTATTGATTGGTATTTTTTTAGTGATTATGCTAGCAATACATTACAATCCTAAAAAAGATATTACAATGATTAGAAAATTAATTGAACAACAAATTAGTGAGATCGATAAGAATAGAGAGAATGCAAATTAAATTTGTAAAAATAGAGAAAAAAATTAAAAAATTTCTTTTCCCAATTGATAAACCTTTTTCATCAATAAAGATATTAACTTTTATAGCGATTATTTTTGCTTTATATATATTTCTAGTTCTTTGCACAATGCATTCAATTCTTAACTTTTCGATTTCATGAATTCCAATAATGGTTTTAGGATGATACCTAGGACCTATTTATAGTTGCTTTTTAACAATAATTTTTGATAATATTCGTTTTTTCTTATTGTCACAAGTGGGAGGATTATGGTTTTGGCTATATGCAATTCAGGCTCCATTAGTCGCATTAATATCTAGTTTATTTGGCGGGTTATTTTATTATCGAATTAATGTTACCAAGTCATCTTGCATAAAATCAATATTTTTCGATGTAATGCTTACCAATTTGATTGTTGTTAGTTTTTTTGTTTTTACAATATTTATGCTACTATCTTTTGTTAATAATTCAACTAAATTTAGTGGTAGTGAAAAGATTGAGGCATTTTTTTTAAATGTATACAAATGAATTGCTATAAGTCTTCTCACTTTTAGTTTAATTGGTTTTGAGATAATTATTATTAATTGTAAGTGCAACCGACAAAATAGAAAAGATTTCATTCTTCGAATATTAATTTTATGCTATTGTAGCTCATTGGTTTTGGTTATAATGTCTATTTTTCCTTTTATTTTGCAACCAATTGCAACGATTGAATATTGTAAATATTGTGGGTTTCCTAATAAGTCATTTTTATTTTATTTGATCCCACAAACATTTCGCCAATCCATAATTGTACCAATTGAAATTTTCGTTTTGAAAACAATTATTTTACTTGCTCAAAAGCAATTTAATGAAATTAATGATCAAATTAACAATCAATGAAAGAAATAGTGATGATATATAATTAGTGAGGGTGAATTAGATGGCAAAAGTTATTGTTAAAAATGGTGATTTGAATGATGCGATGAAAAAGTTTACAAGGATTTTAATTGAGACGAAGAAGGCTTATCTTCCTCACACTTTTTATCTTCGACCTGGATTAAAAGCAATAGAAAAATCAAAAAATGCGCAGCGAAAAAAATACAAATAATTCTTTTGTTCTTTTAATTAAGTTTTTTTTTTATTATCTTTCATGACCTTTTGTTTTTATTGCACTAGGTTTTAATTTATTAAAAGTTAAAAAAATGTGAAAAAAAACAAAAAAAGAAAGTGATGTTTTTTTTGTTACCGACATTCATAAGATCGTATATAAAATTTTTAAAAAAATTGCATATTTAAAAAATTTTGAAGTTGTTAAAGTTGGTTTTGAAAATATTTCCAAAAAACAAATGCTGTTTTTACCAAATCATAAGGCAAATTGTGATCCAGTATGTGTCTTTATTGCCTTATATGAGAGTGGGTATTGCAATCCTTTGTCAATAATTGCAAAAAAAGAACTTTCGCGTTTTAAATCAATTAGGAATGTAATGGGTTTATTGAACGGCATATTTTTAGATCGACAAAATGGTCGAAGCATTTTGCAATGTTATCATCGTGAAAACGAATTGATAAAAAAAAATTATTCAATTTTGGTTTTTCCCGAAGGAACACGTGTCATTGGTCACAATTTTGTAAAGGATTTTAAACCAACCGTATTAAAAGTTGCATATGAGAATCTAATTACTGTAGCACCAATTACGATTTATGGTTCTGACCAAAAAAAAAGAAAAAAAGAGGGATTTAGACATAAAATCATTGTTACACTAAATAAACCTTTACAACCAAATGTTTTTATTAACATTAAACCTACAATATTAATGAATAATATCAAAGATTTAATCGTAAAAAAGTATTTTGAAACAAAGGAAAATTTTGAGAAAAAATGATAAATTTTATTTATATGATTAGCAAAGTATAATTGTAAAAAGAATTTAGAATTTATGGAAAATAAAAAAATTGATTATAGCGTAGAACAAATTGCCCAAATGAATGAGCAAGAATGGCAAGGTTTTCGCAAAGTACGTTGGCAACAAAAATGTCAAGAGTTTAGTGACGAGAAAAACATTCCGGATTGATTTTGACCGGCAAAAAAGGATGCAACAGATGGAATTAGGCAAAAGACATGAATCAAAAAGTGTCGTATTTATGCCGATTCCTCGCAAATTGCTAGTTGATTTATTCCTGATAAAAATAAGTATGTAGAATTTTTAAAAAAAAATATTGATCGTAAAAATAAATTCATGAAAAAAGATAACGAACAAAAAGTAGAATAGAATTTTACGCTAAATCGAAGTAAATACCAATTATATTTGGTCCAGTGTGTACCAAAAAGATAATTGGAATTTCGATAACTTCAAAAATGACATTTGGCCACCTATTTTTAATCATTTTTTTTGTGATTTCAAGATTATTATTGTTATGCAAAATTAGTATTTTATTTATTTTTTTTTGGGGGAAATTTTTTTCTAAATATTTAGAAATTTTATCGAAAAAGTTTTTATAATTTCTTGCAACTGCATGATAGATAAATAAATCATAGTTAAAAAAAATCATCGGTTTTAAACCCAATAATTTTGTTATCGAACCTTTAAAAAGGCCTAGCCTTCCACCTTTCATTAATCAAGAAATATCGTTGACAATTGCAAAACCAAGACGATTGTTTTTAATTTTTTCTTCAAAAAAATCATTTAATAAATTTTTATCAATCCTAGTTGTCTTAAAATTATGTTTAATGAGTGGTATATCCCAATTCAAACCAATACAAAAATCTTTATATTGTATCACATTGATTTTTGGGTAATTCTTTTCGATAATTTTTCAAGTATCAATGCAACTTGACAAGCAACGACTTATCGGTAAAACATAAATTTCATCATATTTTTTTGACATTATTTTGCAAGCTTCAATCATATCAGCAATAGGTGTTTGTGCTGTCGTAACTTTAATCTTATCTTTTTGCTTGATGATTTTGTTAAAATCAAGAGTAAAATTTTTGTCTGTATCACGATAAACTTTATTCGTTTTACCATTGTTTATGTTAATACATAATGGAACGACATAAACATCATCATATTGATTTTGTTTAATACAACTTGCACTATCAACAATAAAACCAATTTTTTTGCTTTTGCAATTAATCATGAAATATATAATTATTTAGATAATTATGTTAAATATATTTTATCAAAAAATCGATAATATTGCTACTTTAATGATTAATCTTTCTTTTTTAGAACATAATTTTATTAAAACAATTGGTGATATTACCTATGGTTACTTTGATGATGAAGTAGTTTTTATTAATATTTTAAATTTTGCATCTAATTCCTTGGGAGAGAAATTTGGTTTGATTTTCCCAACAAAAGAGATTATTAATGAAATTAAAACAATAACTAATCTTGATTTAAGTAAATATTTTGATAATGGTTTTAAAGTTGGTAAAATTCTTAATTTTCAAAAAATAAACAACTCTCACTTAAACTTATGCGATGTAACAATCGATAATAAAACAATAATTAATATCGTTTGCGGGGCGACAAATGTTAAAAAGAACTTAAAAGTGGTTGTAGCGACAAAAGGAACAATGTTACCATCAGGAAAATTAATTGTAAAAACAAATTTGTTAAATTTTGAATCAAGTGGTATGCTATGTGGTTATCACGAATTAGACTTAAAAGGGAAAACTTCGGGAATTATTGAATTGGGTGAGGAATATTGTGTTGGTAATTATTATTTTGCTTGTTATGCTAATAAATAAAATTATTTGCCGACACAAAAATTCGCAAATAATTTTTCTAAAAAATCTAAATCGCAATTTTCACCTAAAAGAAGGTTAAAATTGTTATATATTTCATATAAACTTTCGACAAGCAAATCGATTGGTTTCTTTTTCTTTGCGTCATTAATGAGAATACCAATTATTTCAAGATTTTTTTTTAAAATTCCAATTTCATTTGGAGTCTGCATAAAAGCTAAGTCAGTTTTTTCAAGACTTTGAATATTTATTTTATTAATAATTTTATTTAAAACAAAATTAATATTATCAAATTTGCATGAAAAATTAAAACCATTAAAAGCTGTTTTTTTAGTTTTTAAATCTGATTTATTAACAATGATGATATAAGGTTTTTGCTTGACCAATTCAAATATCTCTTTTTCCTTTTTTGTTGTTTTTTTTGTTTTATCAACAATGAACAAAACTAAATCAGATTTGCTAATTTGTTCAATCGATTTATTAATTCCAATTTTTTCAAAATATTTAGCTTTTTCTCTAATACCAGCAGTGTCAATAAAATTGAATGTAATATTTTTATAATTTATTTGTCCTTCAACAATATCACGTGTTGTACCAGGTATATTAGAAACAATTGCTTTATCTTCATCTAAAATTTTGTTTAGTAAACTACTTTTGCCAGCATTTGGGGCCCCAATTATTGCAATATTAAAACCATCCATAATTTTTACTGATAGTTGCGAAAATTTTATCAAATTAATAAGCATTGATTTTATTGGTTTAATTTTTTTTAGTAAGATGCTATTAGTTAAATTTTTATAGTCCTCATATTCGGGATAGTCAATGTTAACTTCAATATTGCCGATAATTTTAAAAATCTCATCACGCATCTTTTCAATTTTGGCTGATGATTTTTTATTTAACCCATTATGGGCAATCTTTAAAGAAGAAAAGTTCTTTGATTTGATAATATTATTTATTGCATTTGCTTGAAGCATGTTTATTTTTCCATTAATAACAGCGCGATATGTAAATTCACCATGTTTAGCATAAGTTGCACCATTTTTGATTAATAATTCAATGATTTTATTTGTCACAAATAAACCACCATGACAATTTATTTCAATCATATTTTCGGCATTGTAACTATGCGGAGCAACAAATTTTAATAATAAGACATCATCAATCATTTGTTTTTTATCATCAATGATTGAAACATGTTGAATTTTATAGGGTTCTTTTATAATTTTTTCCTTTGTTATTTTTTGAACAATTTTATAACATTCATCACCTGAAACTCTAATCGTATGAATTGCACAATTTAATGGAGCAGAAGAAAGAGCAACAATTGTTTTCATGTTTTATTTTTTTATTAGTCTTATTAAATTATCAAATAAAAGCGATTTATTTGGATTTAAAAATAATTTTTCTTGGTAATCAACAATTTTCATTTTTATTTCATTGTCAACTTTTTGCTTAAAAATTTCTAAAAATAAATTTATTTCATCGTAAGTTAACAATTTAAAGATTTTTAAAGATTTCAAAAAGATAACAATGTTGTTTTTTAGAAGCATTTCGTTAATTAAACCATTGAACTTAACAAATTTAGTCACCATATTTTTCAAATCGTTAAAATCATTAAAACAATTTATTATCGTTTTCTTTTCATGTTTATTTAATTTTGTTTTGTTTAAGAAGGAATTAATCTCGTTATCATTTTTCGTAATGGTAATCGTTGCACAACGACTCTTAATTGTTGGAAGAATATTGGCATAATTGAATGTTGAAAAAATTATGTAAACACTTGGATTTTGTCTCTCAATAAATTTTAATAAACAATTTAATACTTGTTTATTTGCAAAATCAATATTTCTTATCACGAGAAATTTAATGTTTTTTTCTTCAAGACCCGACTTAATGAATTTATTTTGTGCATCAATAATATCATCTTTTTTTAAGCTAATTTTTGCATCAAAAGTTATTAAATCGTAGTATTGTTCTTGTTCAATTTTTCTACATCATAAACAAATACCACAACCACGATTAATACAAACAATTGACTTCATAAATTGCTTTATAAATAAAGCAAAGTCAGATAGTGGACATTGTTTCACAATGAGTGCATGTGGTTTTTTTTGTAAATTAAAAAAATTATTTGTCATAAGTTTTTATCTTTTCTAAAATAATTTTTACAATTGAATTTGCATTTTCTTTAATTGTTTTTTTTGCATCAATAATAATTAAATTTTTTGGAAATTTTTGTGCAATTTCTAAATATCCTTTATAGATATTATTGTGCATATTAATCGATTTAAGATCAAAGCGATTTTTTTGATGATTTCGTCGATTAATTCTTTTTAAACAAATTTTTGATTTGGTCAAAAGAAGAAAAATTAAATGTGGTCATATGTGGTCAAGAGCATGCTGATTAATAGTAAAAATTTTTTTAAATTCAATATGATTAACATAACCTTGGTAAACTAGTGAAGAGTGGACAAAACGATCACACAAAATAACATTATTTTTTTTTAAATTAGGTTTAATAAAATCATTTATGTGTTGTGCACGACTTGCAGCAAATAGCAATGCTTCTGTAATTGGTGTCATCTTATAACTATTTTTATTCAAGATTATTTTTCTTATTTTTTCACCTATTGGATTGTTTGTTCCACCAGGTTCACGCGTGATAAAAATTTTTTTTGGGTAAAGTTTATTTAATTTTTTAAATACTTCATTGATAATCGTTGTTTTGCCGCAACCATCTTGACCCTCAAAAGTGATAAATAAGCCTTTTTTAACACCCATACTTAATAATTTTAATTCCGTCAAAATATGGTTGTAGAACATTAGGAATGACAATTGAACCATCAATTTGTTGGTAATTTTCAATTATTGCCGCCCATAAGCGGTCAATTGCCAATCCCGAACCATTCAATGTGTGGACATATTTATTCTTTCCATCGATATCTTTAAAACGTAATTTCATTCTTCGGGCTTGAAAATCAGTACAATTGGAACAACTTGATATTTCTTTGTAATTGTTATATGAAGGTAATCATACTTCGATGTCATATGTTTTTGCTGCACTAAATCCCATATCACCAGCGCATAAAACAATTCGACGATACGGTAGTTTTAATTCCTGTAAAATTTTTTCAGCTTGATTTGTCATAAATTCATGCTTTACTCATGATTCTTTAGGGTTAGCAAGAATTACCATTTCCGTTTTGTAAAATTGATGTTGGCGAATAACGCCTTTAGTATCTTTTCCAGCTGAGCCAGCTTCAGAACGAAAACAGCAAGTGTTTGCTGTTAGTTGAATTGGTAATTGTTTAAGATCTAAAATTTCATTTGCATAAAAATTTGTTAATTGGCATTCAGCAGTTGGTGATAAAAAAAAACCATTTGTTAATTTAAATAAATCTTGCTCAAATTTTGGTAATTGTCCAGTACCGATTAGTACGTTATGATTTACAATAACTGGTGGTAAATATTCAACAAACCCTGCCGCAACATTTTTATCTAATGTGTATTGAATCAAGGCACGAAATAATTTTGCTCCATAGTTTATATAACATGTAAAACGAGATCCAGCTAATTTGCTCGTATGTTCAAAATCAACGAGATTATTCATTTTGCCGATAATTCAATGCGGTTTAGGTTCAAAGTTAAATGTTGTTGGTTGTCCTCATTTTTTAATTATTTTATTATCATTTTCATTTTGACCTTTAGGGACCGAATCATCAGGCAAATTGGGAAGAGAGAGAAGCAAGGTATCAATTTCATCTTTTAATTTTTTTGATAATTGTTCGTTTTCAATCATTTTGCTTTTCATTTTAGCCATTTTTTTAATTATTTCATTAGCTTCATTAGTTTTATGCTGTGAAAAAAAATTATTTATTTCCTTATTGGCAATATTTTTTTGAGCATTTATTTTTTCGATCGTATTCAATAATTCAAGATATTTTTTATCTTTTGCAAGAATTTCAATGACAAAATTCTCTCATTTTTTGTTGCGCTTAATTAATTTATTCTTTACATCTTTGCAATTTTTACGAAGATAATTAATATCCAACATTTTATTTTATTAATCTTATGAAATTATATTGTTATAAGACATATAATAAAATGAGTTTAATGAGAATATTTATTTAATTTATGGCAAAGCAAATTGTTATTAATTTATCTGATGAGGATTATCAAGAATTGTTAAAACAATATGAACAATTAAAAAAAATTAATCTTGATAAAAATAGTGAATCCACATCATTGAGTTCATATTTGCAAAAGATTATTGAATCAATTATTAGAACAAACCGAAAAATTGATTTTAATTCGACAATGAATAAAAAAATGATTGAATTTTTTGAAAAAATAAAGGATTTTTCTAGCTTTAATGATCTTAAAGAAATGTTTGAATCTTTTAGTAAAAAAGAAGAAAAAAAACCAAATAATAGTGATGAAGAGAAATATAAAAGTTAATTTATATTTACGATGGTATTAGGCAATGCTTCAAGTACAAAAAAATTTCCCTTTGCTAATGCTAAAGATCGTTTATTAGCGAAATTATTTGATATTTTTTTTCTTTCCACAATTTCGTTATCACTTGGTTTTTTAATTTTTTGTTTTGATAAAAATTTTATTTGATTTAGTAAGTGGGAAAATCTTGATTCTTGGCGCTATCTTATTTTAGGTCTCATGATATATTTAATTTATTTTTTTTGGATGTTATTTTTTCCTTTTTTTTTCAACTGACAGACAATTGGAATGAAAATTTTTAAATTGAAATTTTTTAGTTTTAAAAAAAATAAAAAGCAAATGTTAAAGCAACTAATTGTGCATGATTTATTCGTTTGAGAAATTACGATCAATATTTCATTAATTCTTTCTTTCTTTTTATTTTTTTTAACAAAAAGAAATAGTAGAGAATTATTAGATGGTGTAAATTTACTTTTTGCTCGACAAAATCAAAATAATAGTTTATTCTTTTATTTTGGTTTAGTATTTGGTGTTCTATATTCGTCTAGTTTTTTTGTCCTTTGTTTTATCATAATTGGAATTTTTTTATGTAATAAACATCCCGCTTATCATGATAATATTAGTAATTTATACATAATAAAATTAATTCCTCTCGATATTAAAAAAAAATGCAATGGTAAAGACGATGAACAAAACAAAATTGATTTACCTGGAATTATTGATTTAAAGTCGTTGGATGAAATATTGGATGATAATAAAAAATAGACAATGATAGATTTATCGACTCTAAATTCTCAACAAAGAAAAGCAGTAACAACCATTACCGGTCCAGTTTTAGTTATTGCTGGTGCTGGGACAGGTAAAACACATGTTATTACAACAAGAATAGCATATCTTACCAACGAATGTGCGATTGCGCCCCAAAGAATTTTAGCCATTACTTTTACAAAAAAGGCGGCTGAGGAGATGGTAAATCGTGTAAAAGAAAAAATTAATACAAAAAACCATAGATGAATTTGTACATATCACGGCTTATGTTATCGTATCCTTAAAATGGAAATTAATCATTTTGGTTGAGATCAAAAATTTACTGTAATTGATGTCGAAGAGCAAAAAATAATTATTAAAAATATTCTAAAGATCGAAAATATTGTTTTACCATCATCATTAAAGCCGCAAAATATCGTGGCTAAAATTAAACATATTAAAAAAAATATTGATGGAATTGTCAATGATAATTATCAAGATTTTGGTCACTTACTTGGTAACATTTATGACGAACAATTCGTTAAAATTTTCATGAAGATCGTTACTTCTTACAATAATTATTTGAAAAAAAATAATTATTTAGATTTTGATGATTTAATAAATTTTACCTATTCTTTATTGAAAAATCACCAAGATGTTCGCTTAAAATGACAAGAAAATTTTGATTACATTTTGGTTGACGAATTTCAAGATACTGATTATAAGCAATTCATGATTATCAAATATTTAACTAATCCTAATCACAATAATATTTTTGTTGTAGGTGATCAAAACCAAACAATCTATACATGAAGAGGTGCCTATGCAAAAATTTTTGATGAATTTGCAAATTGACAAAAAAAATATAAAAAAATTAGTTTATCAATAAATTATCGTTCAACAAAAAAAATATTAGCCGCGGCAAATGCTTTGATTTCACATAATGGTGAAAAATTTGGAACAGTGCTTTCGGCCACAAATAAAAACAATTTTGATATCGAATGTTTTATTGGTATCGATACAAGTGATGAGGCTAATTACATAGTTGAAAAAATTAATCACTTACACATTAATGATGGTTTACCATACGATAAAATCATGATCTTATATCGGTTAAATCGCTCCTCGCGAACAATTGAAAATAGTTTGATTAAAAGTCAAATACCTTACATTATTTATGGTGGTTTTCAATTTTACCAACGAACGGAAATTAAAGATTTAATCGCTTATTTACGTGCTATTTATTTTAACGATGAACTTAGTTATTTGAGAATTATTAATGTTCCAAAGCGTCGTATCGGCGGCGAAACAATCGAAAAAATTAATAAATGGGCGAAGCACAATAAATCAACTTTTGTTGAAGTACTTAACAAAATTGATCAAGTTGAAACAATCAATGAAACGATAAAAGGAAAGATAAAAATTTTTTTACAAACAATAATTTCATTGCGAAAAAAAATTGAAACCAATCCTCCCCAACAAGCAATTAAGATCATAGTTGACGAAATAAAATATTTTTCCTATTTGAAACAAGAATATCGTGAATATGATGAACGATATGAAAATATTAAAGAATTGCAACAGGCCATTAATGATTTCTTCAACAAAAAAGAAGGAAATTTTATTGATTTTCTTAATGAAATTAATTTATATATGTCGTCACCAAAAGAAAACAAAACACAAGGTGTTAAATTAATGACAATTCATTTTGCTAAAGGCAAAGAAAGTGATTGTGTCTTTATTTTTGATTTTAATAATGGAATTATTCCTCATTCAAGTAGTTATGCAGCGAGCAATTTAATTGATGATGACCAAGAAGAAGAACGACGAATTGCTTATGTTGGAATAACACGAGCAATTAATCATTTATATCTCACTTGTTCATCGTGCAATGAATCACCATATTTGAATGAAATTGGTGAGAAAAACTATAAGATTATTACATCCGAAAACAATTTACATCCCCAACCGAAAATCAATAATTTTTCATCACAAGAAATGTATCACAAAACTTTTCCTCAATTCGAAATAGGTGAGATAATTGTTCATGATTTTTTTGGGCAAGGAACAATCATTGCGAAAAAAAATTTAGACATTGTTGTTCAATTTAACCCACCTCATGGAAAACAGACTTTAAAAAGTAATCATAAAGCAATAAAAAAATTAATAAACTAAATATGTTAAACTAAAATTGACATGAGAATATTATTTATTGGTGATATTTTTGCCAAATCGGGGCGTAAAGCAATAAGTGAAAAATTATCATTAATTAAAAAAAACTATGATATTGATTTTGTTATTGCGAATGCCGAAAACGCGAGTCACGGAAGATCATTAACAATTGATCACTATAACCAATTAATTGGTTATGGGATTAATGTTATGACAATGGGAAACCACACATTTGATCATCAACTAGCTTATATAACTCTAAAAAATGCTAAATGAATTCTTCGGCCACATAACATTAAAAATTCGACAAACGAAGCAAAGTATGGAAAGGGAACAATTTTGCTGAAATTAAAAAATAAATTAATTCGTATCACAAATCTTGTCTCGCAACAATGCTTTAACAAATTTCAAACAATTAACCCTTTTGTTGCATTAGAAAAAATTTTAAGTTGTGCAAAAAAAAGTGATTTACATATTGTTGATTTCCATGCTGAAACGACTTCGGAAAAAAAAGCTTTTTTATTGCATTTTGCTGGAAAGGTATCAGCAATATTAGGAACACACACACATGTTCAAACGGCTGATGAGCAAGTTTATAATAATACTTTTTTTATTACGGATGTCGGCATGACTGGCCCAAAAGACGGAATTATTGGAGCAAAAGCTGAACCAATTATTAAAATGTTTTGTGGCAAAAGTAAGCATTTTAAGATGGAACCAGCACGTGGCAAATATCAATTTAATGCTGTTGTAATGCAATGAAATGATCAAACATTACAACCGGAAAAAATTATTCGCATAAATTTCTAATTTTTTTTAAACATAACTTGTTTAATACGGCATTTATAATCAAAATATGTTGCCAAAATTGCAATTAATTAGGAATTTTTGTATTATTGCTCATATCGATCATGGTAAAAGTACTTTATCCGATCGTCTTATTGAAAAAGCAATAAACACTAATTTACATAAAATGAAAAATCAAATTCTTGATAGTATGGATTTGGAACGAGAACGAGGAATAACAATTAAGTTAAATGCTGTTCAACTCATTTATCATAAAAAACAACAAAATGTAAATTATTTTTTTCATTTAATTGATACACCAGGACATGTTGATTTTACATACGAAGTTTCACGAAGTTTAGCAGCATGCGAAGGAGCATTATTAATTGTTGATGCAACACAAGGGGTGCAAGCGCAAACAATTTCTAATCTATATCTAGCTATTGCCAATAATTTAACAATTATTCCGGTTATTAATAAAATCGATTTAAAAAATGCTGATGTTGAAAAAACAAAAAGACAATTGCAAACGATTTTAGGATTTGACTCCAAAAAAATTGTTTGTATTTCGGCAAAAACTGGACAAAATATCGACCAACTAATTAATGCAATTATCACACAAATACCTTATCCAAAAAATAATGATAAAAATTTAAAATTACAGGCTTTAATTTTTGATAGTTACTATGATAAATATCTTGGTGTAGTATGTTATTTTCGAATAAAAAACGGTACGATAAAACTTGGGCAAAAAATAAAAATGATGGCAAGTAATAAAAGTTTTATCGTTTCATCACTCGGAGTTAAAACACCTGAATTTATTAGTAAAAATGAATTGGTTGCGGGAGAAGTTGGATGGCTAGCAGCAAACATAAAATCAATAAAAGATATCTCTATTGGCGATACAATTACTGATTTTTTACAACCGTCAACTTCACCACTACCTGGTTATAAAAAAATTCAACCAATGGTTTTTTGTAGTTTTTATCCGGTTGATAACACTAAATACAATGAACTGAAAATTGCGATGGAAAAAATAAATTTATCCGATTCATCACTAGTGTATGAATATGAAACATCCCAATCATTAGGTTTTGGTATTCGCTGTGGCTTTCTTGGATTGCTTCATTTAGATATTATTAAAGAAAGAATTGCTCGTGAATATGGACTTAACTTAATTGTTACTCCTCCGTCAGTTAAAATTAGAATCGATTTAACAAATGGAAAAACGATTGAAATTAATAATCCTTTAAATTTTCCTAATCCCACAACAATCGCAAAAATTAACGAACCATGTGTTAAATTAAGTATTTTTACACCAGATCAATTTCTTGGTGATTTATTAAAATTGTGTCAAAATAATCGTGGTAAATATATTGATTTAATTGCGATTGAACATAACCGTAAAGAAATTATTTATGAAATGCCACTAATTGAAATTATTTATAGTTTTTTTGATCAACTAAAAAGCATTTCTAAAGGTTATGCAACGATGGAATATGAATGAATCGATTATAAACCAAGTAATTTAGTTAAAGTCGATCTTTTACTTAACCAAAAAAAAGTTGATGCTTTGAGTTTTATATGTCATAAATCGCAAGCATTTCTAAAAGCACGAAAAATTTGTCAAAAACTAAAACAATTAATTCCTCGACATCAATTTGAAATTCCGATTCAAGCTGCGATTAATGGAAAAATTATTGCTCGTGAAAACATTAAAGCATTATATAAAAATGTTTTGGCAAAGTGTTATGGTGGTGATGTTTCGCGAAAGAAAAAATTATTACAACAACAAAAAGAAGGTAAAAAAAAAATGAAAGCCATTGGTTCGGTAAGTATTCCCCATGATATTTTTACCAAATTACTAAGCGACGAATAAATATGGTAATCCAAGCATAAATTATCTTTTTTTTGATTCTATTTTTTTATGTATAATATTGACATGAGCAATTGGGTACCAATTATTGTAAACCTTCTAATATTGCTTGTTACCCTAAGTGGTACACTCTTTTTAATTACAAAAGTTAAATTTGAAGATGGTAATTATAAATTACTTTTCATTCTATATTTAATGTATTGAATCGCTCCAATGATGTTGAGGCAGTACACCGGAAAAATTCATGGTGATTTGATTAATGCTAAATATGATTCAGAAAATTTACGTGATTTGCTTTGGGTTCCTACTTTTATTTATGGGATTACCGGTATTTTTTGAAAACCTTTAGCTGATTTTTTGGTAACAAAATTCAAGTCACGTAAAACGATTATTTTTATTTCATTAATTATTCAATTTATTGGTGTTATTCCGATGATCGTTAAGCCATGTTTTGCGACAAATTTGATTCAAGCGATATGTGTTGGTGTTGGCGCGAGTTGTATTTCAATGTTTACTTTGATGTTTAACGAACAATATGCTAAGAAAAAAGTATTTGCGACCGTTTCATTATTGTCTTTACCACCAATGATTGCGGAATTTGCTTCTGCAACATTTATTTCGATTGTTACGTCATTTATTGATGAAAAAAATGATAGTCCACAAGAACGTGTTGGTAAATTGAGATGGATATGAATTATCGGATTAATATTGGTTATTTTGGCTTTTGTTGTTGCTTTGTTTTTAAAAGAAAATAAAGAATTGGTTTTTGCTGATAACAAATACAAAGAACCGATAAAAAATGGTTGAGAGATTGTTTCTGTTTTTTGTGTAATTTTCATTGCTTCCCTTGCTGGTTTTGTAAAATATTGTACTTCTGGTGGTTCAATGTTATCAGAGATGAAATTTATTGCAAAGCATGATGGTAACGGTAAAAAAGAAATTATTGACACTTTTTCGGCTTATTTGTCACCAATTCTTTATGTTGGTCGTACAACAGCTAATTTATTAACAGGTTTTGTTTTAATTAAAAAATATAAGAAATCTACATTGTTTGTTTTTGCTACTTCATTATGATTATTGTTTGCTATTCTTTCCGCAATATTTATTAGTGTTGAAGCAAAATTTATTTTAATTATCATCAATGGTTTTTGTTTTGGAATGGTGACAAATTTATCTTCGAGTGCGATGATGAAGAAATATTTTGCTAGGACAACAAAAATTACACCAATTACATTATTAAGTATTCTTTCGTCAGTTGGAGTTGTGGTTGGTTCTTTCCTAAATACTTTTGTTAAGAAACCATTATTGAATATGAATACTCCGGAAGTTAGTGATAAAGATTGAGGTAAATTTATGAAATTAAATTGAAATATTTCAGCGGTTATTATTGCTGCAATCGTATTAATGTGTTTTTTATTCTTATCACAAGAATATATTTTAAAGAAACAACAATCTCCTATACAATCCCCACAACCACAAAACACTACATCTTCTTCTTCTTAAAATAATCATTTAAATATTTTTTGAAGAAATGTTGTATTTGAATATGGGTAATTGGTTACCAATTGTCGTTAATTTTGTATTGTTGTTTGTTGCTTTAGCGGTGGCAATTCTTTTATTAACAAAGGTTAAATTTGACGATAACAATTACAAATTATTGTTTTTTTTGTATTTGGTATATTTGATCGCTCCTTCAATGCTAAAACAATATACAGGTAAAATTCACAACGATCTTATTTGAGCTAAATATGATCATCCTAATTTATTAAATCTAGTATGAGTTCCAACCTTTGTCTACGGAATTATTGGAATTTTTTGAAATCCATTGGCTGATTTTTTGGTGACAAAATTTAAATCACGTAAGGCTATTATTTTACTTTCATTAATTGTTCAATTTGTTGGGGTTGTTCCAATGATCATCAAACCGTGTTTTGTCACAAATATTATTCAATCATTATGTACTGGCATTAGTATAGGCGCCGTTTCGATTTTTATTTTAATGTTTAACGAACAATATAGTCAAAAAAAAATTTTTACAACTGTTTCCCTATTATCATTACCGCCAATGATAGCGGGTTTTACTGCCGCAACATTAATTTCAATTGTGACATCATTTATTAATGAAAAACTTGATACTCCACAAGAGCGTGTTGGTAAATTGAGATGGATATGAATTATCGGTTTAATTTTTATTGTTTTTGCAATGGTTCTTTCGCTTTTTTTAAAGGAAAAAAAAGAATTAGTTTTTGCTGATAATAAATATAAGGAAGCGGTTACAAATAATTGAGAAATTTGGTTTCTTTTTCTTGTATTGTTAATTTCGTTATTTTCGACTTTTATAAAGCATTGCACATCGGGGGGATCGATGTTATTAGAGATGAAATTTATTGCCAAACATAGTGGTAAAGGTGAAATCATTGACACTTTCTCCGCTTATTTGACACCACTACAAAGTATTGGCAACACTTCAGCAAGCTTATTAATAGGTTTTGTTTTAGTTAAAAAATACAAAAAAGCAACATTATTTGTTTTCGCCTCAATGTTATGATTATTATTTGCGATTTTTTCTGGAATTTTCGTTAATATCGAAACCAAATTTATTTTGGCAATAGTTAATGGTTTTTGCTATGGTATGATCACAAATTTACTTTCGGGTGTAATGATGAAAAAGTATTTTGCCAAAACAACGAAAATTACACCAATTACACTATTAAGTGTTCTTTCTTCAATCGGGCTTGTGATTGGTTCTTTCTTGAATACATTTATCAAAAAACCTCTTTTAACCAAAGATTATACGACCGTTCCAAAAGCAGATTGGGATGAGTTTATGAAATTAAATCGGATTATAATGTTTGTCATTATTTTTTCAATTATTTTCATTTGCTTCTTATTTTTATCACAAGATTTTATTGCGAAAAAATATCAAAAAAAAGTACAAAAAGAAATCCATTAATCATTATTTTATATCTTAATAAAGCGATTAAGAGCATTAAGATTGTAGCATATTTGTTTTTCGTGTTTTTACTTGTGTTTATAAATTAGTAATTTTTGGGGAAAATTAGAAATTGTAATATAATAGTCGTGCGGTTGGTAACAATCGCATTCAATTTTTTAAGATTTTGTCCTCTTTTTTAAGTGATTAAGAACCTAAAATCTTTTCGGTAATTAAAAAATAATTCTTTCTTTTTTTTGTTATTTTTCATTACCTCCTTTCATAAATGGAAATTTCTTTTTGAAGTTTCCATTTTTTTATTTTTTCCCTTCTTTTTTGCAGTTTCTAAAAGAAAGAAGCAAAGATTTGTCCTATTACTATAATTATTAGTAATTGGTGATGAAGGAAAAAATTGTCATAACCGACGGTAATTCGGCTGCTGCCTATATTAGTTATTTTTTTAGTGAAATAATTCCTGTTTATCCAATAACACCGGCTACTTCGATGGCAGAATCATGTTATTACTGAAACGATAAAAAAAAATTAAATATTTTTAATAATCTTCCAAAAATTACCCAAATGCATTCCGAAAAAGGCGTTATTTCTTTGATGCATGGGGCACTATCTTCAGGTCTTTTAACTTCAACTTTCACTAGTTCGCAAGGGCTACTTTTAATGCTTCCAACAATGTATAAAATTGCCGGTGAATGTTTACCAGCAGTTATTCATGTGGCGACACGAGCACTTTCTACCCAAGCATTATGCATTTTTGCTGACCATCAAGATGTTATGGTCTGCCAACAAACTGGATTTTGCATGCTTGCTAGTAATAACCCCCAAGAGGCTCATGATTTAGCTTTAATTGCTCATCTTGTTGCCATCAAATCCTCTTTGCCTTTTTTACATTTTTTTGATGGTTTTAAAACAAGTCATGAAATTAACAAAATTCAACTAATTTCTTTGGATGTAATCAAGGAATTATTTCCATATAACGAATTTTTAAATTTCCGAAAAAATGCCCACAATCCATCTCATCCAAAAATGACGGGTTTTGCGCAAAATAATGATACATATTTTCAAACCAGAGAAGCAAGTAATAAACTATATGACAATATTTATTCATATGTTGATATATATATGAAAAAATTAGCAAAAATTACTAATCGTTCTTATCGACCATATGAGTATTATGGACATAAACAGGCAGCAGATCTTATTGTGATAATGGGTTCGGGAGCTGATGCGGTGCAAGAAGCAATTGATTTTTACCATAAAAAGCAAAAAAAATATGGTTTAGTAAAAATTCGTTTATATCGTCCTTTTTTCGCGAAAGAATTTGTTAATTGTTTTCCCAAAACAGTAAAAAGAATTTGTGTTTTAGATCGCGTAAAAGAGCCAGGCTCTCATGGTGAATCATTATATAAAGATGTTGTTTTAGCTTTAAACCAACAACGAAAAAATAATATTAAAGTTATTGGTGGTCGTTATGGTTTAGGAGGAAAAGATTTTACTCCTAATGATGTCATTAGTATCTATGAAAATTTGGTAAAAGAAAATGGTTTAAAAAAATTTACAATTGGAATTAATGACGATGTAACAAATATGTCATTGTCTCCTTCGACAAAGTTTGTTCCGTTGCCAAATTATGAAGCAAAATTTTGGGGTCTAGGTGGTGATGGAACAATTTCCATGATTAAATCAATTGTGACAATTATTGGTAATTTAACCAACAAATATGTTCAAGGTTTTTTTGAATATGATGCAAAAAAGGAAAATGGTTTAACCATAAGTAATTTGCGGATTGGTAATAAACAAATAAAAAGTCACTATTTTCTACAACAACCAAATTTTATTGCAATAAACCATTTTAACTATGTTTATAAATATGATGTCTTGCAGAATTTAGCAAAAAATGGTATCGTTTTACTTAATACAATTTATCAACCAAATGAAATTGGTAAATATTTACCAACCGATTTTAAAGAAAAAATTTTTCGAACAAAAACAAAATTATTTATTATTGATGCTAATAAAATTGCCAGTGATGTTGGTTTAGAAAACTATGTTAATACCATCATGGAAATATGTTTTTTTAAAATAACAAATTTTCTTCCCTTTGTCAAAGCAAAAAGAGATGTTGTTGCTTCAATCAAGAAAAAATATGTTAGTCAGGATGAAAAAATTATTAAAGCTAATCTCGCAGCAATTGATTTAGCGATTAAAGGTTATAAGAAAATAGATATTAAAAAAATAATGGAGACAAAAACAGAAGTTATTTTTGTACAAAAAAAAGGATTTTCCCCACAAGAACAATTTTATTATTATCTGTACCGCCACCAAGGCGATAAATTATCTATCAGTCATTTTTGTTCTAATGAGTTAGCTTCTTGTGGTTCGACGAGATACCAAAAACCAACGATTGCAAAAAATATTCCTATTTGAAATCCAAAATTATGTATTCAATGTGGGGCATGCAGTTTTGCTTGTCCTCATTCTGTCTTGCGTGTAAAAATATTTCACAAAAAAGATTTATCCAATCGACCAAAAAGTTTTCAAACCAATCAAGTTTATGGAATGAATAGTAATTACCAATATCGCTTGCAAATAAGTCCACAAGATTGTACCGGTTGCGGTGTTTGTGTAAAAGCGTGTCCCCTTCAACAAAAAGGTGTTTTAAAATTGCAACCAATCAACCAATTCTTAAAACAAGAAATTGATAACTGGCAATATTTCAATCAAACAAAAAAGATTAATGCTTTATCTTTTAAAAAAAACACAGTTAAAAGTTTACAATTTCAGCATCAATACATGGAATTTCCCAATGCTTGTTCCGGTTGTGGGCAAACCCCATATTTAAAAGCAATTACCCAATTATTTGGTGAAAAAATGATTATTGCTAATGCTACTGGTTGTAGTTCGATTTGAAGCAGTTCTTCTTTTTTTAATCCTTATACAACTGATCGTAATGGTTTTGGTCCATCATGAGCAAATTCTCTTTTTGAAAATAATGCCGAATTTGGTCTAGGTATCGCTTTAGCAATAAAAGAAAGAAGAATGCATGTAATTAAAAATCTTCACGATCTACAATCATTAAGGATTAAATTAAATTTATCAACAAAAAAAGCAATTAGTGATGTTTTAAATAATTTAGATAACGATAAAAAAATTAATCTTTCGATAAAAAATATGATTACATGTTTTAAAAAAGAAAAAAGCAATCATTATTTAATTCAAGAAATTATTAATAATAGTGATCAAATTTCAAAAAAATCAATTTGAATCATTGGTGGTGATGGCTGAGCTTATGATATTAATTTTGATGGTTTAGATCAACTTTTAAGTTCAAACGAAAATATTAATATTTTAATTTTAGATAATGAAGGATATGCCAATACTGGTGGTCAAACTTCCCAAGCAACTCCAATTGGTGCAGTGACAAAATTTTCACTTAATGGTAAGAGAGAAAATAAAAAAGATTTAATTTTTTTTGCGATGAATCATCCCAATGTTTTTGTTGCTCAAGTCGCAATGGGGGCTAATTACCAACAATTTATTGACACAATTATTGAGGCTGAAGCCTATAATGGTGTTTCCATTATCATTGCTTATGCTCCATGCATCATCCATGGAATAAAAATGATTAATAGTCAAGAGGAACAAAAAAAGGCGGTTGCTTGTGGGTATTGGCAATTATTTAAATATAATCCGAATTTAAAACAAAAAATTGTCTATCAAAAACCACCATTTAATCATAAATACCAAGAATTTTTAATGGGGGAAAATCGTTATAAACAATTATTTAAAAAAGATAGTAAAATGGCGAAAGAAATATTTGAAAGATTAGAAAAAAACATATATAAAATCAAAAAATAAATATAAAAAAATAGAGAATCTAAAGAGATAATTATGAAAAAATAATTAAATTATTAATACGAATACCATTATTAATAACACCAATAACAACACCATTATTTTTAAGCTCATGTAGCAAAAGTTTAAAAACAAAAGAAAAAGAAGCTAAAAATGAAATAATAAAAAAATAATAAAAATAACAAACGAATGACTTGACACAACAAACGGAATATTAAAAAATAAAACAATGAATGAATAATAAAAAAATAACAAATGAAAAAATGAAAGAAATACAAGAACAAATTAACACAACCGTTAATAAAATAATTAACTACAATTGGCACACACAACAAAACGACATAATAAACGAACAAATAATATTAAAACAGCAATGTGGAATAATGGAACAAATAGAAAACGAACAAATTAATCAAACTCAATCATCGAATTTCTAAATAGGGGTAAAAGTATCGATAAAACCTATCAAAAAATATTAAAAAAAGATTAAAGATAGTATAAAATATAGTTGTGAAAAAGATTAGAACTGTTAAAAGTCGATCAAATACTTGCAAACAAAATTGTAAAAATTAGACGAAAAGCAAAAAAATGACTAACCAAAAAAATAGAAAAAATTATTAAATTAGAGAAAAAAATTAGAAAATTAAAATAAGAACATTATAACGCGTTGTACATAAATGAAGCAGGTGAAATAATGGAAAAAATAATCGTTTTAGAAGACGAACAACAAGATTTAATCAACGAGTTAAGCGACAAAGAATTAGATTTATAAACGAAAGATTAAATCAAAAACCACAAAAAAAGTTTATCGTAAAAATCTACAAAAAATACCATGAAAAAAATAATTAAATTACTATTTATTCCACTAACAATAACACCATTTTTAAGTTCATGTACCAATAAAGATATCGAAAAAATCGGAAAAGAAATAGGAAGTAGAGTTAACGGAGAAAACCAAATATTAATAGAAAAACTAAATAAAATCATTGACGAACAAAGAAAAAAATTAGAACTATTGAAAAAAAAATATTATGACGAATATCTTAAAGAAGACATAAAAGAAATAGAAAATACACAAACCATGAAATTATTAAATGAAATATTAAACGAAATGCAAAAAAACACAAAAGACTATGAAAAAATAAACAAAAAATTGGTTGAATTAGAAAATGAAAAAATTATGGAAAAAGTACGAGAATGGGGAGTAGAAAACTTAATAGGAACGAACAAACAACACATACAAGAATTAAAAGACAAAGAAAAAGAATTAAAAAATAGAGAAATCAAAATAATAAGCAAAGAAGTAGAACAAAGAAAAACAAAAGAAAAATACCAAACAATTAAAGAAGAAAAACAAGATTTATTAAAAAAAATAAAAAAATTAGAAGAAGAAAATAAACATTTATTCGAACAAGTAAAGTATTGGCAAGATAAAAAAATAAGATAAAAAACACAATGAAAAAAATAATTAAACTACTATTTTTACCATTAACAATAACACCATTTTTTTTAAGTTCTTGTGTTTCACAAAAAGCATACGACAATAGCAAAAAAGAAACGAAAAAAGCATATGAAGAAAACAACAAACTAAAAAATGAAATACAAAATATACAAAATAAAAATAGAAACAAAATACAAGAATTAGAATGAGAATTAAAAAGAACACTAAAAGAAGTAGAACATTGAAAAAATGATTGACACGCAAACCGTGATAGACAATATAACGAACTTTTACAAAAAATAGAAAAACAAAAAAGTGAAATAAAAGTACTAAATCATATAAAAGAAAGATACGAAAACAAAGACAAATTAGTAGAAGAATTAGTAGATTTAGAAGCAGAAAATAAAAGACTAAAACACGAAATCGAAACCAACGAAAAACACAACCGAAAAATAAAAGAACTAAAAGAAGAAATAGAACAATTAAAACTTGATAATAAACGAAAAAAATTAGAATTAGAAAAATTAGGAATTAAAAATTAATCATAAAAAAATAAAAATGAACCCAACATTCTTTTGAACATTAATAACAACATTAATTTACTTTTTTTCGGAATGATTTGAAGTACTAAAACCTACAAATTAAAAGAGAACAATAAAGATTTAGCAAAACAAATAAAACAAATAAAAAATGAAATAAAAAATAAGGTAATTCGAAAAAAAGAAATAAGCAAACAAAAAAGTATTACATCATTTATAAATTAAGTATCACTAATTAATATTTCTAATCATTATTAATAAATGGTAAAAAATTAATGATAAAAATAATATAATAATTGCAATCACACAAAAGGGTGTCCTTTTGTGTGATTTATCTTAATGTGGGGGAATAAAATGACTAATCAAATTAAAACAATAATTCAAGAAATTTCTAATGATAGGCAAATTCCTATGGAATTAGTCATCAAAAATTTTGAACAAGCTATGCAAAAAGCTTATATGAAAGAATTTCCAGAAGAAAATTGTGAAGTCAAGATTAATATTGAAAACGGTAAAATCACACTTAATAAAATTTTTACGGTTGTTGATGATACAAAGCAAGATTTAAACGAATATTGTGAAATAACATTATCACAAGCACAAAAACATGATAAAAATTTAAAAGTCGGTGATTTGTATAAAGAATTATTTGATATTCAATCTCTGGAAAGAAGAGTTGTTATTCACATGTTACAGGTTTTTAAACACGATATTATGATCGAATCAAATAAAACTGTTTACGATGAATGAATTGATAAAAAGGGAACGGTAATTTATGCTGAAGTGGAAAAAAATGAAAAAAATAATGTCACCGTTAATTTGGGTAAAACTTTTGGTTATATGCCTAAAAGTGAATCTAATCCTGAAGAACCCCCATTAGTTGCCGGTCAAAAATACTATTTTGTCATCAAAGATGTTTTGCAACAATCAAAAGGTTGACCAATTATTTTATCGAGGTCTAATCCATTATTAGTTGAAAATTTATTAAAAAATAATATCCCTGAAATTCAAGATGGTAATGTTCAAATCGTTAAGATTGCTCGTGTTGCTGGTTTCAAATCAAAAGTAGTTGTCAAAGCAACAAAACCCGGAATTGATCCAATTGGTTCATGTATTGGGGCAGGAGCAGATCGTATTCGTCCAATTTTAGCGGAAATGCATGGGGAAAAGATTGAATTTGTTAAATACGAAGATGATATTGCAAAATATATCGCTAATGCATGTAATCCGGCAATATTGCATAGTTACAAAGTTGTCGATCCTGTTATTGAAAAAAATCCTGAAACTGGTGTTGAAAAAGAAATAAAGCGAAAAAAAATTTATCTAGTTATTGATCCGCGAAAATTAGCTTTATTAGTTGGTTTAAAAGGAAAAAATGTTAAGCTTCTTTCACAATTATTTGATGCGGAAGTGGAAGTTATAACAATTGAAGAAGCAAGCGAATCAAAAATTTATTTTGAAAAAGCAGTCTTACCAAGTCGAAGTAGTAATTATCGCAAGCAAGGTTATGTACCACAACAAAATAATAAATTCTCGGAAACATATTTTAAATACCAAAATGATTCAATTTATGATGTAACTTCATCAATTGATGAAGTTGCTCCAATGGAAGATACTTCTAAAGACGAACAACAAAAGAAAGAAGATAAATAAAAAATGGTTAATTCATCAACCAAAGACATTTGTTATCGAACTTGTTTGTTGACAAGAAAAAAACAACACAAACTTGATTTAATTCGTTTCGTTAAAAATAGTGATAATTGTTTGATAATTGACGAAAAACAAACAATTAAGCAACGCGGTTTCTATCTTTCTAAAGATCGAAGTTTAATCAATAAAGATCTACCAATGGTTTTAGCAAAAAAAACAAGAACAAAAATAAATTTAAATTTACTTGATCAATTAAATGTCTTCTTTAAAAACAAATAATTAAGATATGGCAAAGAATAAATTAAAACAGCAAGATACACGACAAGAATTTGACCTTAAAGATCAAATAAAAAAAGTAAAAACAGGAGTACAAAATGGTGTTTTTGTTTTTACCAATCAATTATCAATTGCTGATTTTGCTTTGCAATTAAAAAAACCAGCATCTGAAATTATTAAATTTTTCTTCATGCAAGGAAAAAGTTATTCCTTAAATCATGTTCTTACCGAAGAAGAAATGGGTGAAGTTTGTTTACAATACAATTATGATTTTGAAAAAAAAATTCAAGTTGATGAAACAAATATTTTTGAACATTTAAAAATTAAAGATGAGCAAAAAGATTTAACAAGACGATGTCCAATTGTAACAATAATGGGTCATGTTGATCATGGTAAAACAACATTATTAGATACAATCCGTAAAAGCCGAATTGTTAATTCTGAATTTGGCGGAATTACCCAACATATTGGTGCTTATCAAGTTAATCACAACAACAATTTCATCACTTTTATCGACACTCCTGGGCATGAAGCCTTTTCGGCAATGCGAGCACGCGGAGCAAAAGTTACTGACATTATTGTTTTAGTTGTGGCAGCAGATGATGGGATTATGCCCCAAACGAAAGAAGCGATTCTTTGCGCAAAAAATGCTAAAGTACCAATTATTGTTTTTATTAATAAAATTGATAAACCTAATATTTCGGTTAATAAAGTTATTAATCAATTAGCGGAAAACAATTTAGTTAGTGAAAAATGGGGAGGAGAAACAATTATCGTCGAAGGTTCAGCCCTTAAAAACCAAGGTATTGATAAATTATTAGATGCAATTATAACCCTAGCTGATGTTTTGGAATTAAAAGCCAACATTAATCGTGACGCACTAGGAGTTATTCTTGAGGCAAACATCGATAAAGGATTAGGCCCAGTCGCAACTTTAATTGTACAAAATGGGACAATAAAAAAAGGTGATTTTATTGTTGTGGGTGGAACTTATGGTAAAGTTCGTTTGCTTATAAACGATTTAGGCAAACAAGTTAATCAAGCAATTGCTGGGCAACCAGTAAAAGTTGTTGGTCTTAACGAGGTTCCTTTTGTTGGAGAAAAATGAATTGTTTTGAAAGACGAAAATTTAGCAAAAGATATTGCTAAAAAAATTAAAGAAAAAAATATTAACTTAAATTTAAATACCAATAGTCAAACTTTGATCAAAAAAGCAAGTGATAAAGAAAAAATTTTAAATGTTATTGTTAAATGTGATGTACAAGGATCATTAGAAGCAATTAAAGCGATGTTAGAAAAAACTTCAATTCCACAAGCGAGTGTACAAATTATTTCCGCATGTGTTGGTCCAATCACCGAAAACGATTTGCAATTAGCTAAGACAAGTAAAGCAATTATTATTGGATTTAATGTTAAACCATTAAAAGCAATAAAAGATTTAGCCCAAGAACTAGCAATTAAAATATATTTTTTTAACATTATTTATAAATTAAAAGAAGAAGTTATAAATTTACTTTATCAAACGTTAACACCGATTGTTATTAAAGAAAATATTGGTGAATGTGTCATTAAAAAGATTTGAACCCATTCAAAAATTGGAACAATTTGTGGATGTGGTGTTGTTTCTGGTAAGGTTGTCCGTAATGCAAAAGTTCAAGTGGTAAGAAATGATAAGGTTATTCATAGTGATGCGATTACCTCTTTACATCATGGTAAGGATGTTGTTAATGAAGTAATGGCTGGCAGCGAATGCGGAATGATTATTAATAATTTTTCGCAAGCGCAAGTAGGTGATAAAATTCAAATTTTTGTTGAAAAAGTTAAGAAAATAAATCCAAATAATAATGAAATTAACAAATAAAAAAAATTTTCATTTTCAACACATTCAAAGTCAAATTCTACTTATTCTTAATGAAACATTACGTGATGAAATATATGATGAAAAAATTAAATTAGCAACTTTTACAGCAACGAAATTAACAAGTGATTATTCCTATTGCACAATTTATGTTGATACTTTCGATCGAACAAAAATTGAGAATATCATTTCTTCTTTAAACAAAGCAAAAGGTGTTTTTCGAACCGCCCTAGCAAAAAAATTAACAATCCGTAAAGTTCCCCAATTGATTTTTATTAATGATTGTAGCATTGATCAAGCAAAAAAAATTAATGAAATCATTGATAATTTACATAAAAAATAAATATTTATAATTATTTTATGAGTCTAAAAAACATTGATGATGATAAGAAATTGGTAAAAGAGGATGAACCAATAATTGGTGACGATCCCAATAGTTCTAATGATTCTTCGAATAAAGATATCAACAAAAATCTTGGTAAATTTGACAAAAAAAATGTTTCACCATATGAAACAAAAATTAATCCTTTACATAAAGTAAATATCGATCAACAAAAAATAAACTTTGCAAAATTTGAAACAAAAAAGACTAATTTACTAACAAAACACAAATTTTTTGAAAATTTTGGTGTTGTTTTAAATAAAAAAAAATGATGTATT
>CADAPK010000003.1 GCA_902789825.1 uncultured Ureaplasma sp.
AAACAAAAACAACAACTGGAGGTTGAGCATTAAAATTTTTTTCGAGCATTCGCATCGAATTAAAACGTGCAGAAGTTATCAAAAATGGTACAACAATTACGGGAATAAAAACATTTGCTCGTATTGTTAAAAATAAATTGGCTCCACCTTTAGCGACAACATATTTGAATATTTATTTTGACCAAGGTTTTGACTATGTGAGTGAAATAATTGATTTAGCATTAGAAAAAAATATTATTGCAAAAAAAGGAAGTTGATTTTACTTTAATGAAATAAAAATTGCACAAGGAAAAGAAGGATTAAAACTCTTTTTAAAAGATAAGAAAAATTCAGCAATTTTTAACAAAATTGAAAAGATATCTCTTAAAGAAAAGGAAAAAAATAAAATTAAGTAGATATAATTAATTATTGAAGCTGAGGTAGTATGTCTAGTGATGGGTGAAAAATGATAAAATTAGACATCTTCTTCAAAGACTAATTTTGTTATTTTGCTCGATCTAGCATACTTTAATCAAATTGGTTAGCACGAAAAAAATAAAAGTAAACATTCGTAGTAAACAAGTTAATTTTTTGTTTGCCCAAGCAAAAAAAACAAATGAGCAATTGCTTAAAGATTTTTGTTCATCACCGCAAGGTTTGAATTTAGCAAATATCAAAGAAAAACAAGATCAATATGGCTATAACATTCTAGTAAATAAATCTAAAAAAACTTGATATAAGACTTTATTATCCTCTTTTTTCAATATCTTTTCTTGAATCTTAATTGTTATTGCAATTTTAAATGTAACCATATCGCGTGATAATCGTGATTGGTGCTCTTTTACCATACTAATGATTATTTTTTTCGTTGCTGGTATTTTGAAATTTATTCAAGAATTTAAGGCTAATAATGCAATGCAAAAATTAAATAAAACGATAAAAACAACCGCATCAATTCTTCGCGAAAATATTAAGTCTGAAATCCCAATTAGTGAAATCGTTCCGGGGGATATTATTTATCTTGCTGCTGGTGATATGATCCCTTGTGATATGCGATTACTTTATACAAAGGACTTATTTATTACTCAATCAATTATTTCTGGAGAATCCGAACCAGTTGAAAAAATTTCTCAACCGATCACACAAAATATAACAAATATTTTAAATTGTAATAACATTTGTTATATGGGGACAACAGTTGCTTCTGGTAGTGCCTATGGAATTGCCATTCAAACAGGAAAAAATACTTTTTTAGGAAAAATTGCAACAATCATTGCCGGAAAAAGACCAAAAACAAATTTTGACAAAGGAATAAAAAAAGTTGGAATTATTATTGTCGAGACAATGTCATTGATGAGCATTATTATATTTTTAATCTACGGTTTGATTGCGCATGAAGGAATAATGCAATCATGAATTAAAGCCTTAATTTTTTCATTATCAGTTGCAATTAGCATTATTCCTGAAATGTTACCAATGATTGTAACATTAAATCTAGCAAAAGAGGCAATCAAATTTAGTCAGCAAAAAGCAATTGTGAAAAATATCAATTCGATTCAAACATTTGGGGCAATGAATATATTATGCACCGATAAAACAGGAACATTAACAGAAGATCACATTATTTTGCAAAAATATTTAAATGTTATGGGTGATGAAGATGATAATGTCTTACTCTATGGATGTTTAAATAGTTATTATCAAACTGGATTGAAAAATTTGATTGACAAAGCCATAATTGAACATACCAAAAGAAAAGAAATATGAAAATCTATTTTTGATTATCAAAAAGTTGATGAAGTACCTTTTGACTTTGAACGACGAAGAATGAGTATTATTTTACAAAACAAGAATGATGGTGAGCGAAAGTTAATTACGAAAGGTGCATCCGAAGAAATTTTGAAAATTTGTTCGAAAATTTTTATTAATGGACAAGTAAAAAATTTAACAACTACCGATAATGAAAGAATTCGTAAAAAAATTTTTGACCTCAATGAATGTGGAATGCGTGTTATATGTGTTGCAACAAACTATCAAAAATTATTAAAAAATGAAGCATTCAATGATGAAGATGAATCAGATCTAATGCTTGTTGGATATATTGCATTATTGGATCCGCCTAAATTATCCGCAAAGAAAGCAATTAACGACTTATTAAACAAAGGCGTAGAAATAAAGATTTTAACTGGAGATAACGAAAAGGTGACAAAATATATTTGCAAAGAATTAAATGTGACGATAAAAAATGTCCTTCTTGGTGATGAGATTGAAAAAATGTCTTTCAATGAACTAAAAGAAAGAGCAAATAATACAACGATTTTTGCAAAATTAAACCCTGAGCAAAAATCATTAATTGTTAAAGCATTGAAGACAAATAACCATGTTGTTGGTTTTATGGGAGATGGTATTAATGATACACCAGCAATGAAGGAATCAGATATTGCTATTTCTGTTGATTCTGCCGTTGATATTGCTAAAGAAACTGCTGACATTGTCTTATTGGAAAAAGATTTATCAATCTTGGGAAAAGGGATTATTCAAGGACGTAAAACATTTGCCAATATCATTAAATACATTAAACTTGTTATTAGTGGAAATTTTGGTAACATGTTATCAATCTTAATTGCAATATGTTGATTAAATTTTATCCCACTAACGACAATTCAAATTTTACTTTTAAATATTATTTTTGATTTTTCACAATTAGCAATTCCGTGAGATAATGTTGATGTTGATTTTTTGCAAAAACCAAAAAATTGATCGGCAAAATCGATTTTGAAATTTATGCTCGTTTTTGGCCCAATTAGCACAATATTCGATCTTATAACTTTTGCCATTCTATTTTTCCATTTTAAATTTAATGGATCAACTAAAGAAAGTATTGTTAAATTCCACACATGTTGATTCATTCAATCAATTGCAACACAAGTTCTAACAAATTGAGTTTTACGAAGTAGAAAAATTGCTTTTATCCAAACACATCCGTCAAAAATTGTAATATGGGCAACAATTATTCTTCTTGTATTTTGTTGTATGCTTCCTTTTATTCCTTATGTTAATGTTAATTTAAATTTTATTGATTTAAGTAAACATCAAAAATACCTAACTAATTTTTGATGAATCCTTACTGTCATCGAAATTTTTTATGTATTTTTTCTTGAAGTAATAAAAAAAATTTATTTGAAAATTAATCACAATCAGTGATTATAATGCCTATCTAATGCGACTATTTCTATCTTTAAAATATAAGCAAAGAGGAACAATATTTAAACCAAAAGCTTGACGAATTTGATTTTCAAGATATCGCGAATAACTGAAATGTAAATATTTCGGATTATTTGTAAATAAAACAAAAGTGGGAATTTTGCTCTTAACTTGTGTGGCATAATAAATATTTATTCTTCCTCCTTTGAATTTTGGTGGGGGATTTATAATTTGAATTTTTTTAAAGACATCATTGAGTAGCTTGCTCTTCACTTGTAATTTTAATTGTTGGTTAATTTGATCGATTGTTTTAAAAATTGTCTCGATTTTTTGCCTTTTTAATGCCGAAATAAAAACAATTGGAGCTCAAATTAAATGAGCAAAATTAGCTCTAACTTTTTCAACAAAATCATTCATTGTCTTAGATTCCTTTTTTACTTTATCTCATTTATTAACGACAATTATTGTAGGGATATTAGCATCATATGTTAATCCTGAAATTGTTTTATCTTGTTCTGATATTTCCTCACTACCATCAAGCATAATAATAATTAGTTCACTCCGTGCAATTGCTTGCTTCGTTCGTAAATAACAGTTCTTATCAATATCTAATGACATTTTTCCTTTGCGTCTAATTCCAGCTGTATCAATAATCGTAAATTTTTTTTGATGATATTTGAATTCACAATCGATACTATCACGTGTTGTGTTAACTTGATTTGAAACAATAACGCGATTATCGTTTAAAATTGCGTTGACCAATGAACTTTTTCCAACATTTGTTTTGCCAATAATACAAAATTTATAATTCTCCTCTTCGGGTTTAAAATGGGAAGAAGACAGATTTATTTTTTTTATAATCGCATCAAGTAAATCACCAATTCCTATTCGGTGGGCGGCGGAAACAAGAAAAAAATTACCAAATTTTAAATTATAAAATTTATTAATTTCCTGATCTTGATAATTTTCTGCCTTATTGACAACTAAAATAATTTTCTTTTCAGCAAAATTTTTTTTCAATAATTTAGCAATATAATAATCGTCGTTCGTTAATCCATCTTTATAACTAACAATAAATAGAATCATATCTGCTTCTTTGATTGCTAAATTGACTTGTGTATTAACAACTTCTTGAAAAGGTAAATCAATATTATTTAAAATACCACCCGTGTCAATAAGTTGAAATTTCCTCCCAACTCATTCACAAAAAGCATAATTTCGATCACGTGTCGCTCCTGGTTGATCATCAACAATTGCCTTATTTTTGTCGATCAAACAATTAAAAAGAGAAGATTTACCGACATTCGGTTTACCGATTAATGCCACCTTTTTCATGATTAAAAAATTATAAAATAATAATTTTAATTATTTTTGCACTCGCTAATTTTTTTTACAACAAAATTAAAAACTTTAGTGATTGTTAATTTTGAAGTGTTAACAATAATTGCATCTTTAGCGGGTTTTAATGGTGAAATAGATCTTTTTTTATCTTCAACATCACGCTTTTTTATTGCATCAATAGCTTTTTTAAAATTTGACAAAGAAAGTTTTAATTGTCCAAGTCTTCGTTTTGCACGAATTTCTGATGAAGCGACAAAAAAGAATTTATATTTTGCTTTTGGTAAGATCACTGTTCCAATATCGCGACCATCTAAAATAATTTTTTCTTGTTTTGAAATTTTTTTAATTAACTTTCGATATTTTTTACGAACATATTTTTGTCCACTAATTAAGCTAGCAATTTTAGAAATTTTTGGTTCAAATAGTAAATTGGACACATCCTTACCATTTAAAATAATTTTGTTTTTTATAATTTTTAAAGAAACCTTTTTGATCTTTTTTTTAACATTTTTTGGTTCCAAATTAACATCATTATGAAGAATTAAAGCAAACGAACGAAAAATATTTCCAGTCGAAAAATGGTAAAAACCAAGGTAATTAGCTAGTTTTTTCGCAATTGTCGTTTTACCACTACCAGCAACACCATCGATTGCAATTTGTAATCGTTGTTTTTTAAACATTAATCTTAAAATGTAATGACTATGAATAGTATTATAAAACAAATAAAAGATGTAATAAAGATACCAATTGCAATTTGCCATAAACAATTTAAAAAAGAAAATCGTTTTTCGATATCATATTCTTTAATCTCGATTTGTTGCACATTGTTCGGAACATGTGAACAATTTTTGAAGTTAAGAATTAAATTTTTTTTGACTTTTTCTTTTTCACTATTTTGAAGAAAAATATTATTCTTTTCTTTGATTTTTTGAAATCGATCATATAAATGGTTTGTTTCTAGTCAATCTTTCCGCAAAGATTTATTGTCATCAGTTAAAATCAAAAAATTATTTAATTGAAAAAATAATTCGTTTTTTTCTTTTTCAACACATTTTAATTGGTATTCGTTTAAAATTTTGTAATTATTAAAAAAGTCGTGTGGTAAATATGGATTTATTTGCGATGAATCGAAAATACCATTAATTAAGTCTAATATATCATCATCTTTTACTAAAGAAAGAATATTGGGATTAAACCTATTAATTTTTTTTTTGTATTTTGAAATTAGTTGCTCGGATTGCACAATATTTTTATTTAATTTAATTTCTTTTGCGATTTCTTCGCGATAAAACTTATATCTTTCAACACGTGTAAGCATAAACTAATTTTTTTTCTATCAGCTTATTATAAACTAAGTATTTTATAATTTTGATATGGATAAAATTGTAACTATTAGCATTGTCATAATTTTTATTTTTATATCATTAATAACATTGATATTTGCTTTTTTCTTTCATTTCAAAAAAACAAAAAATTCTTTCAATAATTCATTTCTTAAAAATGAAGAAAAAAATAAAAAATACATTGAATCTTTGCAAAAAGAGATTGAAAAATTACGAAAAAATTATAAAACTTCGCTTGAAAAACTATATGGTTATAAGTTTTATGAAATCGAAAAAGAAATAGAAAAAGATTTAAAAATAGATTTAGATAACTATAAAAATGAAAAAATAATGGAGATTGATCATCAAATCAATCAACATAAAAATGATATGGCAAAAACTATTATTTTAAATGCTATTGAATCAAATTGTCTAAAAGTTACAAATGAAACTTCAACCGGTTATATTCTTTTAAACGACGAAAATATTAAGGCCAAATTTATTGGAAAAAAGGGGAGAAATATAAATTTTTTTAAAAAAACGACAAAAGTTGATGTAATGGTTGAAAAAGAGCCATATATTTCTTTATCTTGTCCAAATCCTATTCGAAAACAAATCGCAATTAATACCGTTAAACATATGATTAAATCAAATGCTTTTGATGAAAAAGCTATTGCAAACATATATAAAAAAGAAAAGGCAAAATTACTAATTTCACTTGATGACATCGGTGAACAATATGTTAATAAATTAAAATTTGAAAAAATCGATGGAAACTTGTACACATATATTGGCCGCTTACAATATCGATCTTCCTATTCACAAAATGTTCTTGAACATTGTTATGAAACAGCAATTATTGCACGAAAAATTGCAAAGCAACTCAAATTAAACGAGGAATTAGCAACAATGTGCGGGTTTTTTCATGATATTGGAAAATCAATTGATTATGATTTTGATTACGATCATGTTGCGCAAGGGATTGAACTAGCAAAAAAATATCATTTACCAAAGGAAGTCGTTACTGCTATAGCCCATCACCATGATCAAATTTTTCCAAATCCTTATGTGATAATAACAAAAATTGCCGATACGATATCTGCTGGAAGAAAAGGGGCAAGAACAATAAGTGAAATTGGTTTTAAACAAGCAAAAATTGCCGAAAGTATTTGCAAAAAAAATATTTTTGTTCGTGGTGTCTATACAATTTCTGGAACAAATTTTTTAAAAATAATTATTATCCCAAAACAAAATCATTATAATCGCTTAGCTGAATTAAAATTTGACCTATTAAATGCATTAAAGAAAAATAAAAATTTTATTGAAAATAATGTTGAAATTATTTTTAGTAATATCAAAGAAAAGAAGATTAATTCTTAAGTTCTTTTTTTATATCACTAGCGAATGTTTGACTACAGTCGCCTAACAATAGAATAAAATTGTTTCCATTTTGACTAAAACCTTTTTTTGACAACAAACCTATCTTTTTAAGATCGATTAGGAATATGTTTTTTATTGTAATTGAAAGGGTTGAAATTGTTGCCGAAACATGTGCAATATTATTTTTTCCACCAAAAATTAAAAAAAATTGTTCAAGATTGGGTTTTTCAATAGTATTCAGTGTCAATGTCAAATTTTTTTTATTGTTAATTTCATCAATTTTTTTTTCTACTTTTTTTTTAAAATAACCAAATGTTAAAAGATTTAAAATTCAAAAAATTATTTCTTTCATAGTATCAATCGTTCACTAACAAAAATAGACTAATAAATTATAATTTATATGATTTTTGTTCCGTATGCATAATAAAAAAATAATGGTAAGTGGAATTCAACCATCAAATAATATAACATTAGGTAACTATTTAGGAGCAATAAAACCATTTGTTGATTTACAAAATAAATATAAAATGTTTGTTTTTATTGCGGATTTGCATGCGATAACAAATGAATTTAATCCTCCTTCGTTATTAAAAAATAAAAAAAATATTGCTTGCCTATATAGTGCATGTGGTTTGGATCTTAAAAAAGTAATAATTTTTAATCAATCTGACATTTGTAGCCATAATGACTTAAGTCATGTTCTACTATGTCATACAACAATAGGTGAATTAAAACGAATGACTCAATTTAAAACTAAAGCATTAACAAAAAATGCTAATAATACCTCATTTATAAAAACCGGATTACTAACATATCCAATTTTAATGGCAGCCGATATTCTCTTATACGATGCTAGTATTGTCATTGTTGGTGCCGACCAAAAGCAACATCTTGAATTAGCAAGGAATTTAGCAATAAGGATGAATAATAAATATGGAAAAATGTTTATTGTTCCACAACCACTTATTTTAAAAAATGCTTCGCGCATTATGGATCTAGCCAATGCTAAAATTAAAATGTCCAAATCCAATAAAGATCAAAAAGGTGTAATTTATTTATTAGATGATAAAAAAACAATTATCAAAAAAATTATGGAAGCCAAAACTGATTCACTTAACAAAATTAAATATGATAAAAAGAATCAACCAGAAATTAGTAATTTGCTAGAAATCTATGCTGCTTTATCGGCAAAAGACATTAATAGTATTGTAAAAAAATATAAAAATAAAAATTACAAAGCATTTAAAGAAGATTTAGCGAAAATTGTTGTTGAAAAACTAGGTGTTATTCAAAAAAAATTCAAACAAATTTCAAAAGATTTTGCTAAGAAAATTGAACAAATTTTAAAAAAAAATGCGAAATATTGCTCAGCAATTGTTCAAAAAAAGACGAAATTAGTTTATAAAAAAATTGGATTGATTAAATAAATTATTTTTCTAAAAATAGTATTTTAATTTGCTCTAATTTTTCATTTGAAAAAGGAATAATACCTTGGGCATAATCACTTTTCCCACCACCTTTACCAAAATATTCTTTACTTATTATTTTTACTAAATCGTTGGCCGCAATCATATCTGATGAAGATTTATGTTTAATCAATATGTAAAATATTTTTTCACTAAGCAAGTTTAAAATTAAAAAATAGCAATGTTGGTATTTACTAATTAATGCTTTTGATAATGATTGAGCAACTTCAATTGGTTGATTCTTAATAAGAAGAATGTGTTTCTTTCTAGAGTTAGAAAAATTTTTAGCAAAATTATTAACATATTCATTAATCGTTTTTGTAATTTTTTTCTTTTTAAAATCATTCACTGCTTTTTCAATTTTTTCCTGCAAATTAACGATTGATAGCGAATTTTTTTTAAATTCAGATCACGTTTTTGCTTGCTTAAAATTAATAATTTCCATGAAAAGCGATTTATCAATAATATCTGTCGTTTTTACATCAAAAGAATCTATTTTTTCTTTTAATTGCTGAATTATTTTATTAAATTCATTATTTTTCTGGCAAAGATAATTACCAATCAATTTTGTTGTGCAAATAAATTCAATTCTTCAACAACCAGAACCTTTAGCAATTAGTTTAATAATCCGAAATTGTCCAATTTCCCCCAATGAATTAACATGTGTGCCAGCACAAATTTCACTTGTAATTTTATCAATAATTACGACTCTTAATTTCGTTTTAACTTTTTCATAAACTTTTTCAAAATAACCGATTGCACCAAATTTAATTGCCTCATCAAATGTCATCAATTTTGTCGTAACAGCAAAATTTGATTTTATCCAATTGTTAATTTGACTCTCAATTATTTCTAATTGCTTGTCAGTTAATTTTTGCGGATAATTAAAATCAAAAGAGGCTTTTGTATTTGTAATTAGTGATCCTTCTTGCTTAATATTTTGATCAATATGTAATTTCAAGCTTTTTTGTAATAAATGAATGCACGTATGATGTGCTGAAATAATTTTTCGATTATCAACATCGACAATCGTTTCGATAACATCACCAACTTTTATTGTTATTGGATTAACAAAATTTAGGCAATGAAAATGTTGAAGATTAGGACCTTTAATGCAATTAATTAATTTATAAGACCTATCATTAAATTTAATTGAACCTTGATCAGCATTTTGTCCACCTGAAGTGGCATACAAGCATGTTTTATCAAAAACAAATCAATATGTACCTTTTTTTTGGTCAAGATTATTAATCAAATTAAAATTTTCATCGAAAATACCGATTATTTTTCCTTTTTGATGAAAAAGCGAATATGTAAATGTTGACGATTTTTTAAAATTAATGAGATTTGTATTTTGCTCTTGCATAGCTAAAACTATGTTTTTGTTTTTCGATATCTCTTGATGCTGGCGATATGAATGAACGAATGATGTTAATCAATCATGACTAATAAAATTACCATGTTCTTGCTCTTCCCTAACTAAATCAGCTATTGAATCAAATGGCAAACCGTAAGTATCATATAATTCAAATGCTAATTCGCCATCAAATTTCTTGTTTTTTATCGTTTGTTTAAACAAATTTATTGCTTTCTTTAAAGTTTGTCGAAATAAATTTTCTTCCTTGATTAATACTTCAATAATCTGCTTTTTCGATGTAACCAATAGGGAGTGATAATTTTTCATAACCTCAATAACAGAAATGGCGATTTTATCGATAAAATTTTTTTTGATATCTAATCATTTATCGCCATGTAAAACTGCTCGACGAATTAATCTTCTAATTACATATCCCCTTCCTTTATTGCTTGGAATAGCACCATCAGCAATGATAAAACATGCGGATCGGATATGATCAGCAATAATTCTAAATGCCAAATTAGAACGAAAATGACTAACCCAACCAATATATTCTATTCCCCCAACCGGCTTATCTGATAATTCCTTTCAAAGATATTGTGGATAATATTTTGCATCATATCTATATGTAGTAAACTTTTCTATTCCATTAATAATTTTTTGAAAAGTATCAATCTCAAAATTTGTTGGTACATTTTGTAAAACGCATGCTAATCGTTCAAGACCAGCACCAGTGTCAATATTTTTTTGTGCTAATTCATGATAATTACCTTTACCATCATTGTTATATTGACTAAAAACAATATTCCAAATTTCAACATAGCGATCATTTTCCTCATCCTTTTTAAATAATTCTTCACCTTTATTATGCGCATCATATTTTTCACCTCGATCGTAATAGATTTCTGTACATGGACCACAAGGTCCTGAACCAACATCCCAAAAATTTCGTTTTTCATCACATTTAATAATATGATTTTTTTTAATCCCGTTTTTTAATCATAATTGGTATGTTTCTTCATCTTTTTCAAAAACCGTAATATACAATTTATCTAATGGTAAACTAAATATTTTTGTCAACAATTCAAAAGCATAATTGATTACTTCTTTTTTAAAATAACTACCAATCGAAAAATTTCCTAACATTTCAAAAAAAGTATGATGACGCGAAGTATGACCAACATTTATAATGTCATTCGTTCGAATTGCTTTTTGACACGAAGTAAGACGTGGATATGGAGGCTTTTCTTGTCCAGAAAAATATTTTTTTAATGTTGCAACACCAGAATTAATTCACATTAGTGATGGATCGTTTACGGGGATTAATGATTGAGAAGGAAGTTCAAGATGATCCTTACTCTTTCAAAATTCTAATCATGTTTTTCTAATTTTGTCAACGGTTCATTTAGTTTTCATAAACTTTTTCTATTACTCCACCACCAATACAAATATTTCGGTCGTAAATAACTGCATATTGTCCTGGTGTTACGGACAATGTATTAGTGTATTCCAATTTTCAAAAATTACTTTTTTTTACTTTAATAAATGATAATACTTTATTTAATTTTTGCAAATGACGAAACCTTACTTTCAAAAATCTACTTTTATTTTTAATTGAATAATCATTAACAAAATTAAAATCTTTAAGTAAGCACTTATTTGACAATAAATATTTGTTTTTTTCTTTTTTTTGACAAACATAAAGATAATTTTTATTGACATCCTTCTTACAAACATAATACTTGTAGTTTTGCCCCGCAAGATGCAAATTTTTATTTTGTCCAATTGTATAGTACATTGTGCCGATGTGATCACCCAAGATTTTTTTTGAAGTGATATCAATTATCTTGCCCGGTTTACTTGGAAGATAATTTTGTAAAAAATCGAAAAAATTCCTTTCCCCAATAAAACAAATTCCTGTAGAATCTTTACGATTTCAAACTGGTAACTTAATTTTTTTTGCTAATTTCCTTACATCTTTTTTATACATTTTACCAACTGGAAAAATAACATTTTTAATTTGTTTTTGGTTTAAATTACATAAAAAATATGTCTGATCCTTTGTTTTATCTTTTGCCACCACTAAGAAATAACCATTTTTAGTTTTTTTAATTTGGGCATAATGACCAGTTGCAATGTATGAAGCATTAAAATTTTTTAAGGCATATTCCTTAAAAAAACCAAATTTTATGTATTTATTACACAAAATATCAGGGTTGGGAGCATAGGAATGCTGGTATTGGAACAAAAAATTTTTAAAAACATATTTTCAATACTCCTTAACAAAATTAACTTTTATCAATTTTGTATGAAAAAAATTTGCAATTTTTTTAGCTGATAAATAATCCAAATTACTCTCACAACCATCAGGAATTTTCTTACTGTGTCCCTTGACATCATTATTAGCAACCGTATCCCAATTTTGCATAAAAATTGGGATTACTTTGTAATTCATTTTTTTCAATAAATAAAAACTTATTGCCGAATCAACACCACCAGATAAACCTAAAACAACAACTTTATTTTTTAACATAAAATTATTTTAACAAAATATAAATTATTAATGTAATAGTAATAGGTTTACGCTCAAACCACTATAAAGTCTAACTAAATTATCTATTTGCAATCTTTTACTAGGGATGCAGTAGTTGTCAAATAAATGATTGGTGAAATAAATAATATCGAAATTTTATTAAATTAAAATAAAAAAACAAGATAAATTTTCAACTATAAACATTTTGTATTTCTTGTGATGATTAGATATAACTCTTTAACACAATGTAATGTTTTTATTAAAGGAATAAATATGAATAGAAAGTTAAAAAAAAGTCATTTAATAGGTTTGGATTTAAATTATTGTTAGCATCAAATATGGTACCAATGACGGTGTTTGGTGTATATAATTTACCCTCATCAAAATTAACAAATTTTGTGGAATCAAATGAATTCAATGATGAAAAACGGAACTAATCGTGTTGGAAAAAAAGAAAAAGATTGTAAACTTTTCAAGAATAGGATTAGTGAAATGTCACTTGGAGATATAGCAAACTCTTACATATTGATTTGCATAAATAAATATAGATCTTATACTTCTATCTTCAATAAGAAACATTGATGATCATTTTGATGATATCCACTATATGATTAAAAATATTGATAGTATGAAAAAAGATGAAATAATAAAATTTTTAGCAAAAGTAAAGAATTTACCATCGATTGTTAATGATATCGTTATTAATTTTGATACAAAAGAAATTAAAATTATCAATGTTAGATTAGTTCGATAGTGCACTTCTGACTAAATAATAAAATATAAAATATTGATAAAATTATTATTGATAAGTAAAAAAGATTTGCGCCAATAGCTCATCTGGATAGAGCACATACCTTCTAAGTATGCGGTAAGGGGTTCGAATCCCTTTTGGCGCGCCAAATAAAAGAGTTTAAATAGTTCCAAAATAGATTATTTAAACTCATTTTTTTAAAGATACATTTAAACTTAATATAATTCTTCAAGAAACTAAATTCTTCAATTTAGACTCTATGTCAAATAACAATTTTGACATTTAAACCGAGGAGCAGTAAATGAGTAAATATGAAATAATGCTTTTAATTAATGGTACTTTATCCGAAAAGGATGCCAATATTACTAATTTGGATTTACAAAAAAAATTAAAAACAACAAAAAATTTTAACGAAAAAAAAATGGGTTTACTTAAAACTGCTTATCCGATTAAAAAAATAAATACTGCTTATTATTATGTTTATAATTTTGAAACTGATGATTATAATCTTCTTCGCGAATTTTCTCATTCTATTTTGTTAAATAAAAATGTTTTACGTCATCTAATCACTAACATAACAAAAAACTATGGTTATTTGGCAAGCATTAATCCGAAAAAAATTGAAAAAGCAAAAATTAAGCAAGCAAAATTTCTTGAAAAGCAAAAGAAACTTGAAATGATGATTGCAAATAAAAAAACGGAAAATCAGCAAAATAACGATATGGGAAGTGAAAAATAAAAATGAACAAAGTTTTTCTTGTTGGTAATATTACAGCTGATCCCATCTTAAAACAAACTACTTATGGAAAGAGTATGGTGTCTTTTTCTCTTGCCATAAATGAGTACTACCAAGGAAAAGTAAAGAAAACAATTTTTCTTAATTGTAAAGCATGGGATCAAAGGGCTGATTACATTGGTAAATTTTTAAAAAAGGGTGCGCCAGTTGTAATTGAAGGTAAAATCGATCGAAGAAATTTTATTAATAAAGATGGAAATAATGTTTATGTTACTGAAATTATTGTTGAAAATATTAAATCTTTTGGGTATAAGAAACCAGGAAATAATGGTGAAAAGTTAGTTTCTGTCGAAGAAAAATTTGACCACAATGCAATTGATCAACAAGTTGATTTTAATAAACCTAATGAACAAGAAAAAAATGATGCTGCTAGTAATACAACAAAATCAGATGGTTTAGAATGATTAGATAATAATATCAATAGTGGTGAGGAAAATAAATAATGAAAAAAACAAATTTCATAAAAAGGAAAAAAAATATTTTTAAAAAAAAGCACTGTTTACTTTGTGCTAAAGGTATATATTATGTTGATTATAAAAATATCGAATTGTTAAAGTCATATATTAACTTTAGTGGGAAAATTATTCCACGTCGTGTTACAGGACTGTGTCAAAAACATCAACGAATGATTACTAATTGCATAAAGAGGGCAAGAATTGTTGCATTATTGCCTTTTATTAAGAAGGATTAGTGATGAAAATTATTTTATTATCACCAGTAAAGAATTATGGTGAAAAAAATGAAATTGTTAATGTTAAAAACGGCTATGGTCGTTATTTAATCTTAACAAATAAGGCTGTTCCCGCTACAAAAACTTCTTTGGCCATTTTGGCAAAACAAAAACAAAAAGAAAATCGCGAAAATGAACAACAACATCTAATAAATTTCGCTTTAATTGAAAAAATCAAAAATCTTACATTGAATTTTACTTTGAAAGCAAACGATGATAAAACTTTTGGAGCAATTACAAATAAAAAAATTATTGATAAATTAAAACAAGAATACAATGTTACAATTGATAAAACAATGTTTGAACAAAAAAATAGTAATTATAAAATTGGTAAGCATGTTATTAAACTAAATCTTGGACATAATGAATTTGTCAATTTAAATGTTTTAATTACTAAAGAACAATAATGAATAATGAAAAAATTTTTCGTAATTATATTGAAAAAATCGAAGAAGATGTTATTACAACTATTTTAAATCTTCCCCAAAAAATGGCCGAAGCAATTTTAACACTTGATGCAAAAGATTTTTATAGTGATAAATGTCGTGCAATTTATTCGGCATTGTGTGAATTTAATCAAAATAATTCAACACAAATTAATAAGAATATTTTGCTTGATTTTTTTGCGACAAACGAAAAATATCAATTTGAAAATTGACAAATATACATCGAGACTTTAATAACAAATTTTTATAATGAAGATGATTTTACAAGTAATATTGAAATTGTTTATAATGCATCAACGAAACGCCAATTAGACGAATTTGCTAATCAAATCATCGCAACAAAAATTGATTGAACAAAATCAACTGAACAAATTGCTGATTTACAACGGAATTTTCTCGATATTATTGAACGCAAAAAAAATTCCCAACTTGAAACGATTGATAAAGCTATTATAAAATGTTACAAAAATCTTGAAGCTAACTTCAAAGATAAAGGAAAAATTACAGGAACACCTATTGGATTTGAAGAAATTGACAATATAACCAATGGTTTTCAAAGGGGTGATTTAATCATTTTGGCAGCACGTCCGGGTATGGGGAAAACCGCAATTGCCTTAAATTTTATTTACAATGCAGCAAAAAGTTTAGCTAAAAATAAACAAGGTAAGAAGAAAAAAATCGTTTTATTTTCACTAGAAATGGGAAAAGAACAAATTTGTCGTCGTTTGATTAGTTTATGTGCAAAAGCTGAAAGTATTGATAGTAATAAACTTAGAAATTGCAACTTTTCGGATAGCGAGTGAGATATGGTCACTGCTGCATGCGATGAAATTTCAACTTTGCCAATCTTGATTGATGATAGTGCCAATCTTTCGATTATCGATATTCAGTCAAAATTAAAGCAATTAGCCAATGAGTATGAAATTAAACTTGTTGTTGTTGATTATTTACAACTTATTCGTGGACAAAAAATAAAAGGTAATGCTCAATATACTCGCCAACAAGAAGTCGCTTTCATTAGTAAAACATTAAAATCTATTGCTCGTTTGATTAATACACCAATTATTGCTCTTGCCCAAATGTCACGTGATATTGAAAAACGATCGACCGGTCCAGTTTTAGCCGATTTGCGAGAATCAGGAGCAATTGAGCAAGATGCCGATATTGTTTCTTTTCTCTACCATCCCGAACCGGATAGTTTGAATAAAAATGATGAAATCAGTGGGCAGGAGGCAAAAAATTCATTAACTAATCAAAATGAAATCGATATTCAATTTATTATTGCAAAGCATCGCAATGGTGCAACAGCTAAAATTGATCTAACATTACTTAAAAAAATCGGTTTATTTGTCCCGCGAGAAAAACAATAATGAATTTAAAAAAAAAATCTTTATTTTTATTGAGTTTAGTGTTACCGATAGTGCTAACTCCCAGTATTTTTGGTCTATCAAGTTGTACAAAAAATTGAGCAAATACCACTCCTTTACTTATTGGTAGTGCTTTTCTTGGGGATAAAACTGATCCTTACTATTATTTCCGTAAGAAAAAACTGTACACTAATGATGGTAAAGATATGATTCTAGAAAATTACCTATCTAGTTTTTATATACATACCGAAAAAAAAATAAGTTCATACACTTTGCCAACTTCACAAAATGATGACAAACAAATTGCATGGAATACTTTTGACAAATCTTTACCTATTTTTAAGGAAATAAGCGAATTAGAAATTAAAGATAAAGAAACAACAATCCTTGTTAATACAAATATTGTTAGCGAAATTGCAAACCAAATAAAAATACTAATTGATAGTGGTTTTTCATATCAAAGTAGTATGATTAATGACTGAAAAAAAACAAATGATGCTTGGGGGAGCCAATTAGAATTTACAAATTCAAATAAGCAAAATGAGATTAATTTGGCAAAAAAAAACTATTACGAATTGGTTATGGCTAATTCTAATTGTCATTCCATTGGTAAAGCAAATGCTTTTTTTAAAACAACGCAAATGAATTTCAATTTTGCAAAAGATTTTTTCCCTTTCCCAACATATTATTTCATTGACAAAAAAAATAATGGGTTTTCTTCAATGTTTAAAAAGATATTAGAAGGAAAGGATATACAAAGCAAATTATTAGCAGATAAAGGTTATGACTGTCATTGAACCGAAAAGATAACCCCACAAATGGATAAACAAGATAATAACGAGAAAAAAACAATTTTTATCTACAATTGTGTTCCAATTTTAATTGAACCACGATCATTAATTAAATCTTATATAAACCCAGCACAAGATAGTGATGATTTTTCTTTTCCCTACTATCAAAATGATGTAGAAAAAATTAACGGTGCAATCGGTGATGCATGAAAAAAAATAATGCAAGAAAAGGTTAATGAAAATGTTTATTCTAAAAACAAAAAATATTTACCAACATATAAAAGTTTTGAATTAAAAATAGATGAAAAAGAAAAACCCTTGAAAATTTGTCATAATTTCAAAGACACGCGTTTACCTAATGAAATTAATGGTAATACTTTTATTGGTTTATTCAAATACAAAATTGTTGAATATATTGACGAACCAAAAAAAAATGTTGTTTCCTTGTCTTTACAAACAATTTTTCCTTCCTATTTTTTAAAAATATGCAATGATGACGACTTGTTTATCAAAGCTTCCGAAAAACATAATGAATCCGGTTACATTATTAATCTTGATAAGATTTTGAAAATGAAAGAGAAATTGTTAAATATTTATAACAATAAAACACCAATTGATGATAAAAAATATTTACAATTTTTAAATTATTTATTTAGTGATAATAATAAAATTTATTTCGATAAAATTATTATTGGTCATTTTAAAATTAATAATGAAAACTAATTGAAAAGATTTTATTTTGCAAGAAGCAAAGCAACCATATTTTCAAAAGATGTGATCGTTTTTAAAAAATGAGTATGTTAACAAAAATATTTTTCCTCAAAGAAATAAGATTTTTGCTTGTTTTCAATATTTTGATTTCGAAGCAACAAAAGTAGTAATTGTTGGACAAGATCCTTACTATACAAAAGGTTATGCCAATGGCTTAGCTTTTGCTGTTAATCATAATTGTGTCTTACCAAAAAGTTTAATTAATATTTTTAAAGAAATTAAAAATGAATATGGAAAAGTTAGTACCGATCAAACATTAATCAGTTGAGCAAAACAAGGAGTATTATTATTGAATCGCACATTAACCGTTGAAGAAAATAAACCAAATAGTCATAAAACTATTGGCTGAGATATTTTTACAAATAATTTAATTAGATTTATTAATGAAAATACTAAAAATATTGTTTTTGTTCTATGAGGAAATAGTGCAAAACAATTAAAATCTTTAATTGACCCAAATAAACATAAAATTATTACTTGTGCACATCCTTCGCCATTAAGTGCTAATTATGGTTTTTTTGGAAGTAATTGTTTTAAAATAGTAAATTTATTTTTGCAGGATAAAAAAATAATTTGATAATATATAATTAATATTGTTTGCTTCTAACAAATGATAAATAATGATCAAAAACCGAAAAAAATAAATCGATGAAAACGATTTTTTTGATCGTGAGATAAATTAGTAAATTATTTTGAGGATTTTTATAAAATTAATGAATTTCAACGGCAAAAAATTGAAGAAGGTTTAGTGAGTGATCTTAAATTAAAACTTGTAGATCATTTTGAAAAGCAAATTAAAAAATTGCAAAAGACGGATAATGATTTTTTCGAATTAAAAAACAAGAACGACGAATTAAAATTAGAAATTAAAGAATTAAAGAAAAAAGAAAATAATTTTATTATTGACGAACAACGTACTAATGAATTAAAAAAGCAAATTGAAAATCTGACAAAAACAAATAACGAATATTACAGTTGAAAAGCACAAATAAACAAAAATATCATTTACAATACCGAAATTATGAATAAAATTGAAAATATATTTTTACGCTCGCCTAAACAAATTGGAAATTTTGGTGAAAAAGGAATCGAACAAATTTTTGAACAATGTGGCATTGAAAAAAAATTCTGAACAAAAAATTTAACTATCGATAATAATATCGTCGAGTTTGCTTTTCGCTTGAATGATAATGAAGAAAAATGAATTCCTATTGATGTAAAGACATTCCCTTCTTTTAAACCTAATGAAAATAATGAAATAAATTTTGATGATTTAATTGTAACTATTGAATTAGAAGCAAAAAAAATTAAAAAATATTTGAATTGTGAAAATACAGAGCGAATTGGAATAATGATAATTCCCGATGATGGATTGTATTTGGAAATTAGTCGACGATATGTAAAAAAAATAAAAGAAATTTTTACAAATTATGGTGTAGTTGTTGCTTCGACAAGTATATTCTTACAATGATGTTACATTTTATGATTTTCATTTGCACTTTCTAAAAAATTTCATAATGATCAAAAATTTCATGAAGATGTAAATAACTTAATGCTCTCGATCAAATCATTTGTCAATGACATTATTGATATTCGAAAAATTTTTGACGATTTGCAAAGAAAATTTCATCTTGTTCATGATCGTCACTATACAAAAACAAAAAAACAATATGAGGAATTGCTTAATAAATTACAACTAAAAGAGGATGAAAAATATGATCTTAAAAGTGATATTGTCAAAAAATAAAACATGTAAATGGATAATTTCCTTTATTGAAAAAAATAATAGCGTTTCTAAATCTAGCAAAACTTTTTTAAACAACTGATGTTTAACTCATGTGATGAATTTTTACGAGAATTTTTACTTGATAATTGGAGCAAACTAGAAATACATTTTAAGCAATCTTTATCGGATAATGAGCTTAACAAGATGTATGATTATTTTTTCTTTCTGAGTGTGAAAGAATGAAAATTTACATTCATGACATTAAAACAGGGGAAAATAGAAAAAAATTTGAAAATATTGTGCAAAACATTCAAAAATACTTAAAAAAATATAACATTCATGAAATCAATGAATTTGCCCTAAATAATTTTGATTGTTGAAAAGAAGAGATGAAAAGCGATTGATTAAAAAAATGATTTTTTGGTCTTTCTGAGGCACAAAACAATTCGATACTTTCTTTGAAAAAATTAAAAATGATAATTATTATCAATGATTATAATTGATAATTTTTCACGAATCAAGAATGATTTTATAAACAATTCGCACTGATGTGAGTATTTTTTTAATTTTGAGCGATTACAGAAATATTTAAATAATGGTATGATAATAAATGATTGATTTTTAAATTTTGTTGTCAACTTTAAAGATCATAATAAAATAATTATTAAAGAACAATATAAACATTTTGAAAATTTTTTGAGAGAAAAATTGGACTTTTATCACCCAAAAATTAAAAATATCGACGATACTTCTTGATTGGAAAATAAAATAATATTAACCAATATACTTAATTATTTTAAAAAAACTAGAAAAGAATATAAACTATGTAAACAAATTGAAAATGATATAAACGAATATCAAGATAAATATCTTGAAAAATATAGAACAAATGTTTCTTTTAATTTAACACAACAAAATCAAAAAATGATATGTGATGCATATAGCAATATTGAGCAAAATTCATATGCCAAAATTCTTGGTTTAACCCATTGTAAAAAAAATAATAAAAAAGTTGTTTCATCTTTTGAGGATATCGGTGGTGATGAAAAAAAATATAGTAGACATGTTCTGTGACGATGAAGAATATTTTTTTTCTTCAAAAATGAGTCATCTAAATATTGATATTAAAATTCGCATATGAATTTTAAAGAAATTTTATCTATCTATGGAAAAAAATAATATATTTTTGCAATGTTAACGGATTTATTAAAAGAATGTGTTAAATTAATTAAAGATAATTTTAATCAATTTTCTTATAATGATGAACGCAAAATGTTGTTATTAAAAGATTGGGTTTCTGAAGATATATCAAAAATAATAAACAATAAACAATATAGTGTTCAAAAGCTAAACTTTTCTTCATCGATATCTATGATTTTATTGATAGAAAAATTTTTAGAAGTACTTTATCTTTATAAATATCCGAAGGATAAATCCTTTCCTAGATGGTATTTGACGTTGAGTCTTCTTCTAGCAAAAGAATCACCAATAGAAGAAATTTTTGGAAAAAATGCAATTAAAATAATTAAGTATATCTTATCTAATAGTAAAGGTTTAAATATTAGAAATAAATTAATGCATTTTGACCTTAATTCCCAAATTCAAAAAACAATAAATTTTGATAACACAATGCTATTACTATACGTATTATTAGTAATATTAAATTCATGAATACTTTTTAATGTGAAAACGAAATAAACAATTGTGTAAAAATCTTGATTTTGCGAATTATCACTAAATACAAATAATAAAATTTTAAAATTTTATTAATGTTTTAATGATAATAAAATTAATACCATAATATCGATAAATGAATTATCTAATTATGTAGAAAATACCGTATTAATATCGATATAAATGAGTATTAAATTTTATTTCTAATGTAATTTTCCATATAATTTCAATCAGGTTTTCCTTGCCCATTTACTAGTAATTTTATTATTTCGTTTATGACATTGCTTTCTAAACTAGCATTTCAACCATCTTTTACCTCAATTATTTTATTTAATATTGTGCAAAGAAACAATTGATTTTATTTATTTAAATGTGGGGAGGTGAACATGTGGACATGATCTATAGATGCTCAAGATTGAAATTGATAAAAAGATTTGCCACCTTTTGTTCCATAAATAATAACTTTATTTATGATAAATAAAACAAATGCGTGATTTGTATTATTAATCGTACTAAAATAAACATATCATATATAAAATGTGATCGTCTTTATGAGATATAAAATGAATTGTTAAATTGCTGTTCTCAAATTTGCTGGCGAATTAAATGATATACACATAGGATAGACAAACTTTATTAACATCAAAACTTAATTGATGAATCGATTCTTATATATATGGTCGTTAGTTGTTATAATGTATTCATACTATATAATGATATGTGCATATATTGAATATGCATCTTGTTTTTTTATTCTTTTATTAATTTAATTATCATTCATGCCAAATAAAAATAAATTAAAATTTTTGCGAATATTTTTGCTATCTTTAATTGTTTTAGCAAGTTTGTCACTTACAATTAATATAACACATAAAAGTGATTCTTCTTACTTCAAAAAAAACAATTTAAATACTAACTTGATACGTAATACATCAAATAATAATTTACTAAGTAAACATTTTAAAACATCAAATATTAATGATTTAATCATAATCTTCCCTTGATTAAAAAAATATAAAAACGATAAAGATTTTGCTAATCGTGATTTTAATGCTTATGTAAATGGTGATTTAATTAAAAAAGCACTTATTGATGAATATCTTTTACAAGTTATTATCGCTTTGAAAGAATTTAAACAATATATTTTAAATACATACACAAATTTGAAATTTGCTTACAAAATCTTACAATCTAATTATGATTATTATGATAGTTATCAAACAATTTACTATTGAGAAAAATGTGATGTTGTTTTTAATCCAAATTATTTTGCACAATGACAACAAATTGAATGAGACGATTTCTTGGATAAAAAAGAATTAAAATTTTACCCTAAATATAATGTTTTAGTTCAAGATCTTTATTATTGTTTTTTAGCTAATAACATTGAAGGAATTTATTACACCGAAGAAAAAGATAAAAATAGCGAAGACAACGAAGTTAACAAAAAAGTAAAAGATAAAATAAAGCAGTTAAAAACGGAAATGAACCACGTTGAAAAACAACTTCGTGTTTTTCATCATAGTCTTTCTCAACCAACACTTCAATTAAATGATGAAATTAGTGAATTAAATAACTATTTGGCAAAAATGGTTGTTAAAAAGCATAAACATTTTGATCATACGGCAGTCAACAAAGAAATTTATGATAAAAGTATTTCCGAAATATTGATTGAAAATAATATTCGCAACCTTTTTTTTGTTTGAATTAAAAATTTCGACATTAGTGATAGCTTAGCATATGAAGATCTTCCTTGATTTATGTGCAAACATGATGATTTTTTTTCCTACTTAACTTTTCACAAAAAAAAATATGCTAATGGTGAAAATATTGATTTTAAATCAGCAATTACCGATTTTCTTTCGCTTGTTAAATCGAATTATACAATTACTACTTTTGAAAATATCAATAAAAAAAAAGTAATTTCTTTTGACTTCGAGGATTGATTTTCAAAATACGGTCCATGTTGTATGAAATGATTAGTAGGAATTACAATTATTTTTGCTTTGTTTTATGCTTTGTTTTATGTAGTACCTTTTCCAGTTGTAGTACAAGGAACAAGAAATGCTGTCGATACTTTTACTACTTTCTTTGGCAGTGCTTCCTCTATATTAAGTAATCTAATGAACTTTTCATCGAATATGGGTAAGTATTCGTGTTTTACTGCTGGTTTTCCAGCTGGTGCATTAATTATCGGTATGCAAAATTGTATTCCCAACAAAGAGGGAGAAATTATTAGTGATATCATAGACGAAAATATAAGTGTAGAGGAAAAAAATGACAACAATGAAGAAAAAAAGAAAGACGACAATGAAGAAGAAGCGAAAGAAAAAGATGACGAAGTTAAAGAAAAGAATAATGACAATGAAGAAGAAGTGGAAGAAGAAGATGAAGAAAAGAAAGACGACAATGAAGAAAGTAATGATGTAATTGAAGGTGAAAATAACAAAAAAGCGGAAGAAAATAACATGAAAATTACTGAAGAAAAAAATGAAGAAAATAAAGACGACATCAATGAAGAAGAAGTGGAAGAAGAAGATGAAGCGAAAGAAGAGACCAATAACGAAAAAAATGAAGAAATTATTAATGATACCAAAAATGAAGAGGAAAAGGAAGAAAGTGATGATGACGATAAAATTATTGAAGATATAGTAAAAGATTCATTTTCTTCAATTAATAAAAATGAAAAAAAATTACCAGATAAAGAAGAAAATAATTTTGGAAAAATTTCTCCTCCATTTGAAAAAAATTCATCAAATGAAGAAAAAAGTATTTTTAAAAACAATTCAAAAAATAATTATGGTAATAAAAACAATACTATTAAAAAAACAATACTATTAAAAAAAAATAATACTATTGTAAAAAAATATCTTCAAATTAATGCAAAAATAGATGAAAAAGTGCATGAAAATATTGGAGAAATTGTTGATGGTTTAATTAAAAAAATATTTGAATCGTTCACTATTACTAAAATTGATGAAACTAAAAAAGAAATTTCACTTAAATATTGTTATGGCAAAAAAAGTAAGACTTTAAGATTAAAAAATGATGGAACTGAAAAAAATGAGGAAATACAAAAATTATTTGAAAAAATTGATGGTTTATTAGTTGATGAGATAAGAAAAAATAACAGCGAAAATGAAAATAAAAGAGTTGTAATTCCTGGCGATATCAATCATTTACAAATGAGTCAAAAAATTGAGACATTTTACAAAAAATGGCTTGAAGATAAAAAAGAGAATTGAAGATTGAATAATGAAATAAGAAAATAATCAGTACAGAACTTAATAGGAGTGCGACGATTTTTATTCACCAAATAACTATTAAATTATTTTTTTATAACGATATATTTGGCGACGATAAAAATGAAATAATTAACATGTTGCATATAACAACAATGATTAAACATAACGATGAAATATATAGTCATTACATGCTACAACTAATAAATAAAATTAACGAAATAATCAATGAAATATATGACAAATCGAATAATAAGTTCCATACTTTAAACAATACAATTTTTAATTTATTTGTAATGATAATTTCAAATATAAATTAAATTACTCTCTTCGATAAAAATTTTACAAAAATAGAAATAATACTTTTATTAATAATCTAAATTCATATCGATTGTCAAAAAGTAGTTAAAAGTAATATTATTCGAAAAATCGTCTGTTAATCCATTGTTGATTAATTTAGAGGAGTAAAATATTGCAATTGTCTACTTACTTTAACATAATCGCTAAATTTCTTTACTAAATAAATTCCCATTTGGAAGTCAATTTTATCATCTTTTTCTTTCCTCCCTACCCAAAATCGTTACATATATTTCCCATTGGAGCAGTTGATTTAAATTTCAAGTAACCAGATTAATTGACCCTAATTAACAATTTATATTTCGAATTAAAAGTAAATCACTTTTGTTAAATCAATTCCCTTTTGTTTTTAACTCACAAATAAAACTTATTTAATGCTTCTTCTAATTCAATTACAAAATCAATTTTTTCACTTGCAAAAAAGATATATTTTTGTCTCCATTAAAATTTTTATTGCAACTTATAAATTAATTCTTTAAGATCTAGATAATTGTCAATATTGGTTAAAAGAAAATCAATTGCTTCTCCCAATGGTTATTGCATTATCGGAATGATAATTGTCAATTTCCTTTCCATTTTTGATGATATATTTTAAATATTTGACTAGTTGCTCTGCTTACTGATATGTTTGGCAAAAAAGCCCCTGAGCCATATTTAACATCTAAAAAGGATACATATAATCGCAGATTTTTTGGCTAAAATTACGCTAGCAATTAAATCATAATTACCTATTATTCCTATTAAGTCACATAAATTGCATAAATTTTATCAATAGGACTATACTAGTAAAAAAAAGGTTATTTTCATTTAACAATTTAATCATTTGTTTTTGCGATAATTCTGTTTGGCAATCAATGGATTGTAATTTTTTATCAATTGTTCCTTTGGTAAAACCAAATCCTTTACTTGATAATTTTGCAACTAATATAACTAATGATATAATAATCGGTGCCAAAACTAATGTTACTTTGTCACCGACACCACCAGTTAAATGCTAATCAATAATAGGATATTTAGTCTTTAATTTTGTTAAGTTAATTTTTTACTATATTTTCGCATTGCTAATGTTAAAATAGACCTCATCCAAACTACAATTATTAATATAAAATGTCACTAATCAAGAAGTAAACAAACAATCAGGTAATCAGGAATTTTCTCATAAATAATGTTTTTAATCAAATAATCAATTTCTTGCTTATTTAATCTACTTTTTTTGCTTTTTTTGAATAATATCGACAAAACTCATTATCGATTTTAATTATAATTTATCCTAATAATTATTAATTTATTCTTACTCATTGAAGAGGTTATGTTTAAATCGCTAATTCACTTAAATATTATCAATTTTATGCACCATTAATCAAATAATGCTAAATTTATTAATCATGATTTTGAATTGTTCATAAAACAACTAATGTTATTGGGCAACTCTAAGTCATTGAATTAAAGTATAAAATAGCAAATAATCGTTATTTAATCATATTTATTGAGTAATATTATTTAAAATTAATCCATCTTTACTATTCGAATTGTTGGATATATTATTTCAATAAATATATGTGAAACGATAATGATTATTGAATGTTATTAATTATTCTAAACAAATGGTTTAATTCAAGGTCCTATCAAAGAATTTTGCATTATGCATTAGAAATAATATTAATTTATGACCGTATATTTAAAAAATAGGTTTATAATAAATTGATGTAAAATGAAAAAAATAAAGTCTAAAATATTTAAAATTTTATTGATTACAACTTTTGTTTTGCCAACTATTTTTATTCAAAATGCATGTAGTAAAAAGAGGGATGTTGAAAAATATGTGAGCGAAATTAATAAATTAAAAGAAGAAATTAAAGTTTTAGAGAAATTTAAATCTGATCTTTCTTATGAATTTGAACCATTTAAAAATTTAATGCATAAATATGGTGTTAATAATTATAGCGATTTAATGAAAGAATTAACTTGTCTTAGTGATCCTAATTTACAAGAACAAGTTTTATCATTGACAAATTGCTTACTAAAAACAAAAACAATAACATTTCTAAAATTGCAAGAAAAAATAAATGATGAACAATGATGAAATGAAAACGTAGAAATTTTAAAAACATTAGTGGTACCGTTTAATTTAAAATCAATAAATGATTTAAAAAGTGATTTTACCTTTAATAAAGAGATTATAACTTTTGCCGAAGAAATATCTAAAGCAACTGATAGTGATTTTATTAAACATCTAGAGCATGAAATAAATAGACTTAAAATTAATATCGAGCACAATAACCAAGAATTGATTCCTTACTATCTTGAAAAACTTAGGAGATGAAAATTATACTAGTTGAGAAGAATTTATTAAACAATTTGATGATGTTGACTGAAAAGAAAAGAATAAAACAATTATTAAAAATTTAGCTAAAGTTTTAGGTTGTGATTATAGTGAAATAAATCAACGAAAAATTGCACAATTAGACAAAAATATAAAAGATAAGGCCCAGGAATTATTGGTTAAAAAGAAAGAAAAATGGGATAAATGAAAAATCGATTTTGAACAATTTGAACAAGATAGAAAAAAATTGATTCCTCTTTATTTTAGTCTATTGTGGGATATAAATTATACTAGTTGAGAAAAATTTATTAAACAATTTGATGATGTTGACTGAAAAGAAAAGAATGAAACAATTATTGAAAAATTAGCTAAAGTTTTAGGTTGCAGTTTTAATGAAGTGACCAAAGAAAGAGTTAGTCAATTAAAAAACGAAGCAAAAGATGTATTGGAATTAATAAAAAATCATGGTCAACTAATAGATGAATTAAAACAACTGGAAGAGGGCAAAAAAGAATTAATTCTTTATTATTTGGAGCAATTATGGGATGTAAATTATACTAGTTGAGAAGAATTTATTAAACAATTTGATGATGTTGACTGAAAAGAAAAGAATAAAACAATTATTGAAAAATTAGCTAAAGTTTTAGGTTGTGATCATAGTGAAATAAATCAACAAAAAATTACGCAATTAGACAAAAATATAATAAATAAAGCCCAAGGGTTATTAAATAAAAGAAAAGAAGAATGAGATAATTGAAAAGATAAATTAAATGAAGAAGAAAAAGTAAAATTTGAACAAATTAAAAAAGAATCAATTCCTTTTTGTTTAGCACAATTATGGGATGAAAATTATACTAATTTTAGTGATTTTATTACACAATTTGGTAATAAAGAATGAAAAGAAAAGAATAAAGAAATTATTGAAAAATTAGCTCTTTTCCTAGGTTGTAGTTTTGATAAAGTAAACCCATTAAAAATTTCGCGATTAGACAGATTCGACAAAAATATATTAAATAAAGCCCAAGAGTTATTAAATGAAAGAAAAGAAGAATGAGATAATTGAAAAAATAAAATCAAAGAACAATCACTAAAATGGCATTTTATCAATCAATATAAAGGTAGCTCAATTGCTATTTGTCTTGGTCAATTAGGTGGTAGAAATTATACTAGTTGAGAAGAATTTATTAAACAATTTGATAATGTTGAATGAAAAAAAAAAAAAAACAAAGAAATTATTGACGTTTTATCTAGTCTTTTATATAGTCCTAATAAACTAATAGATAGTGAAAAAATTGATAGTTTAGATCAAGATGTAAAAATCATGGCTCAAAAAATATTAATTGAGAAATGCGAAGTAACAAAAGAAAAAATTGAACAAAGTGAAAAACGATTTGTATCACGTAAAAATAATTTAATTAGTTTTTGTTTTGAACAATTATGGGATGAAAATTATACTAGTTGAGAAGAATTTATTAAACAATTTGATAAAGTTGAATGAAAAGAAAAGAATAGAACAATTATTGAAAAATTAGCTAAAGTTTTATGTTGTGATTATAGTGAAATAAATCAACAAAAAATTGCTGATTTAGATCAAACAATAGTGGATATGATTAAAAAATTATTTGATGAAAAACGAGCAAATAAATTAAAGAAAAAATGAGAAGAAAATGAAAAACAATTCGAACAAAGTAAAAGAGAATTAATTGTGATTTGTCTTGATCTATTATGGGATGAAAATTATAATAGTTGGGATAATTTTGTTACAAAATTTGACGATCAAGAATGAAAGTGTAAAAATGAATTAATTATCACAAAATTAGCTAGTGTTTTGAATTGTTCAAATGAAGAAATAAATAGTAAAAAAATTGATAGTTTAAACAAAGAAATAAGAAATAAAATGATAGATAAACTCGAAGAATTAACGGATGAAAAAACTTGGAATGAACGAAAAGAAGAAAAAGAAAATGAATTTGCATCAAAAGAAAAACAATTAGAGCACGATAAGGAAGAAGTCATTTCTTTTTATATCGCCATGTTATGAGAAGATAATTACAATGCTAACTATTATTTTGATGGTCATCATCATTGAAAAGATGATAATTGATTGGTGTTTGTTGCACAATTCGATGATTCTAATTGGAAAGAAAAGAATAAAAAAATTATTACAGAGCTTGCACTTGTTTTGGATTGTAGTTTTGATGAAATAGATAAGCAAAAAATTACGCAATTAAGCAAAGATATAAAAGATAAGGCGGAAAAATTATTAGATGAAAAGAAAAAAGCACTAAATGATTGAAACGATAAATTAAATGAAAAAAAGACAAATTTGAACAATCAAAAAAAAGAATTAATTCCTTACTATTTTGACCAATTAAGTGATGAAAATCATACTAGTTTGGATAATTTTATTGCACAATTCGATGATTCTAATTGGAAAGAGAAGAATAAAGAAATTATTACAGAGCTTACACTTGTTTTGGGTTGTAGTTTTGATGAAGTAAATAAACAAAAAATCGAACAATTAGATGGTAGTATAAAATATAAAGCCCAAAAATTTTTAGATGAGAGTAAAGAAATATGATGTAGTCGAAAAATATGATGTAGTCGAAAAGAGAAAAAAATAAAGCAATTGGAACAAAAGAAGGAAGAATTAATTGTTCATAATTTAGTTTGATTGTGAAAAGAAAATTATACCGATTGGAAGAAAATTTTCAAAAAAGAAAATTACTCTTGAATTAATAAAAATTGTTGAGTTGAAACCTATGTTAACAATAATTGAAAAAATTTTATTAGTATGTTTGATGTTTCTAACTGGAAAAATAATGAAAAAAATAAACAAATTATTAAGAATTTATCTCTTCTTTTTAATTGTTCAAGTGAAGAGATAAATAGTGAAAAAATTGCTAATCTAGATTTGTGATATGATCCAAGACGTTTAAAAAATCGATTAATGAATGAATTAAGGGAATTATATATAGATGACATAAAAGAGTATACAAATTTTGCATCAAAAGAAAAACAATTAGAGCACGATAAGGAAGAAGTCATTTCTTTTTATATCGCCATGTTATGAGAAGGTATTTACAATATTAACTATTACTATGATTTTGATTATTATCTTTGAAAAGATGATAATTGATCGGCGTTTGTTGCACAATTCGATGATTCTAATTGGAAAGAAAAGAATAAAGAAATTATTACAAAGCTGGCACTAGCTCTGGGTTGTAATTTTGATGAAATAAATGAGCAAAAAATTGCGCAATTAGGCAAAGATATAAAGGATAAAGCGCAAAAATTATTAGATGAAAAGAAAGAAATATGATTTAGTTGAAAAGAAAAAAAAATAAAACAATTTGAACAAAGCAAAAAAGAATTATTTCTTTCTTGCTTTGACCAATTGTGGGATGAAAACTATACTAGTTGGGATAATTTTATTGCACAATTCGATGATTCTAATTGGAAAGAAAAGAATAAAGAAATTATTACAGAGCTTGCACTTGTTTTGGGTTGTAGTTTTGATGAAGTAAACAAGCAAAAAATTGTGCAATTAGACAAAGATATAAAAGATAAAGCGCAAAAATTGTTGAATGAAAAGAAACAAAAGTGAAATGTATGAAAAGAAGCAAGAAGTAAAGAAGTCGAACAATATAAAGAGGAAATTATTCTTCTTTGTCTTGTTCAATTAGGAGAAAAAAATTATATTAATTGGGATAATTTTATTGTACAATTCGATGATTCTAATTGAAAAGAAAAGAATAAAGAAATTATTACAAAACTTGCACTAGCTCTGGGTTGTAGTTTTGATGAAGTAAACAAGCAAAAAATTACGCAATTAGGCAAAGATATAAAAGATAAAGCGCAAAAATTGTTAGATGAGAAGAAAATAGTATGAAATTGGATAAAACAAACATTAGGATCAAAAGAAAAACAATTTGAACAAATCAAAAACGAATTGACCATTTATTGTCTTGACCAATTAGGCGATGAAAATTACACTAGTTGGGATAATTTTATTACGCAATTTGATAATAAAGAGTGAAAAGCAAGTAAGGAAAACAAACCAATTATTAAAAAATTGGCTTGAATTTGGGGTTATGATTTTAATGAAATGACTAAACAAGTGATTAACCAAGATATGAAAAATGAGACTAAAAAAATATTGGATAACATGAAAAATATGAGAAAAGAATTATTGGAGCAAAAAGCAAGACAATACGAGCAAAAAAAAGAAGACTTGATTGCTTTTTATCTTAGTCAATTAAGTGATGAAAATTATACTATTTGGGATGATTTTATTACAAAATTTGACGATCAAGAATGAAAGTGTAAAAATGAATTAATTATCGCAAAATTAGCAAGTTTTTTGAATTATTCAAATGAAGAAATAAATAGTAAAAAAATTGATGGTTTAAACAAAGAAATAAAAAATAAAGCCAAAATATTGCTAAATGCAAATCGCGACGAAATATCGAATAAATTGGAAGAAGAAAAGAATCTAATAAAACAGTTTGAATATGAAAGAGATCAATTAATTGTTATTTGTCTTAAACAATTACTACGAAGAAAAAATCAAAATGATTTATATGATTTTTCTAAGCAATTTGATGATTATAAATGAAAAGAAAAAAACAAAACAATTATTGAAAAATTAGCTTTTGCCCTAGATTGTAGTTTTGATAAAGTAGACAAACAAAAAATTTATGACTTAATAAAATCGAATGAATTATTCGATTTAGATAAGTTAGATAATAATGAAAAAATATTAAATGAGCAAGAAAAAGAAAAATTCGAACAAAGTAAAAATAAATTAATTGCTAATTACCTTGTTCAATTATGGGATGAAAATTATACTAGTTGGGATAATTTTATTACAAAATTTGATGATCAAGAATGAAAGTGTAAAAATGAATTAATTATCACAAAATTAGCTAGTGTTTTGAATTGTTCAAATGAAGAAATAAATAGCAAAAAAATTGGTGATTTAGATGAAAAAATAAAAGATGAGTTTATGTCACTCATCAAAACAAATGATCTTAATAATCTACTAAAAATGAATAGTATAAAAAACGAAAATTTAAAACAAAATTTTAATAAAATTAATAATTCTCTTAAGCGGATAGAAGTAATGTATAAACTTTGCTGTATTTCGTTACAAATTTACAATTCACTTGCAGATGAAAAAATCGAGCAAAAAACAACAATTAAAGAAATATTAGAAAAACTTAATAAATTACATGAAACCAATAAAACTAATGTTGATCAAACACTTATTAAACAGGAGAAAAAGATGAGATTCCTCTATAATTTGATGCAAAAACTTAACACACAAGATGTTGGTACATTAATTGAAAAAATTAATAATTGACTCGAATTGATAAAATTTATCACTTATGATAATGAAAATGAAAAATTTGGTGAATTAATTAATATGTTCGAAGATAAGGAATTAATGTAAATAAAGATTGATATTTTGATCCTAATTAATAAGTAAATAGAGGGGGTATCAATATGAAAACGATGAATATACTACTGTAAACAAATTAAAAAATAAGTGTTTTTTAGAAAATGATGATTAGTTTTAAAAATAACAATATTATCTATTTATTCGTTAATCATTAACTCTAAAGTCAATTTATTCATTTGATTAAAGTTATTAATTCTTTGGTTAGCTAACATCGATATTTTCGTAATGTGATTATCACTAATTGTTGGTGAGCAAGCTACTTTTTTATTAAATTTTTTGCTAATACGAATAAAGCATAAGATTCCATTTCACAAAAATTTACATTCCCCATCAATTTTCTTGCATTTAAAACTAAATAGTCTTTATAAAAGCAATCTTCAGAAGAAACATTTTTTTAAAAGATATTAATTTTCATTTTCTTCGCAGTTTTTAAAATATTATCATTACATTTTTTTGTCGGATAGAATATATTTTTTCTCATCTTCAACAACATTTCATCATTTACTAATATTAAAATCATTTCATGCTTTTTTAACAAGAACTATACCGCCTACCCCTAAATCTTTTTAATATGACCTAGCTTGAACCAATACGATAATATAGTACTAACATCGTAAAAATTAAAAAGTTTATATACTAAATTTCTATTAAAGGAATACCTATACTATGAGCAATAATAGTAATTTTTTTGTTTATAAAAACGGTATAACCAAAAATTCTTCGGATCTAGGTGGCAAGTTTAGGATTACGAAAGTATCTCTTGGCAATATATTTTGCTCGTTGTGGACCACTAGGCATTAAGCATGTCTAGCAATTTCATTTTTTTTCTACTAATCTTACTTAGGTGGTAATAGCATTGTTAATTTTTTTGTAACAATTTTTATGTTTAAATGATCATAATCAAAAAACAATTGACCATCCGCTTGAATATCACTTTTTGCTAAAATAACATCCGCTTCTTTAGTATCAACAGCTTGATAATATTTTTCTAAATTAATTTTGTTTTTTTTCAATCGCATTAAAATTTTTAATGTTACCAAACGATTAAATTTATGAATAATAGAGGTTTTAATAATACCATCATTAGCTTCTGCACCGGGAGCAATTAACATCCCACAACCGAAATATGGTCCATTGCAAAAAGTAATCGAAGGAGATACTATTTTAATAAATGGCTTTTTGTTAAAAGAAACTAAATAATTAAAATTTTTATAAAATACGCATTTACAAAAAGTTGCAATTAAATATTTTAATCGTGGCTTAAAGTACCTTAATTTTTCCATAAATTTAATCACTCTTGCGCTCATACCTAAGTTAACCGAATTGATTACTCGCAATGAATCATTAATTAGCAAATAATCAATTTTTTTTGGTACATATTGTGTAATAATTTTATCAAGCATTACTATTGGTTGATCATTTAAATCTATTCCTCAATATCGCGCAAAATCATTACCACTACCTAACGGTAAAATTGCTATTGCCGTTTTTTTAAAATCAACAATACCATTCAAAACTTCATGTAGTGTTCCATCACCGCCGAAACTAATAATTCTAACCTCTGTTTCAACATTAGTGGTTAATTTTCTAGTAATTTCTATTGCATGTCTTTTATATTTGGTTTCGTGAACAATAATTTTAATCCCTTTCTTAATAGCATAATCAATTAATGTTTCAACAACATGATATGAATGTGATCCAGAACAACACATAGGATTATAAACTAAGTGATAAATCATACCAAACAGTGAAGAATTGTAACTATTCATATTGTATCATATTAATATAATTAAGTATTTGATTATCGATTGTTTGCTAACATATGAAAATAACAAAAGCGATTATTCCAGCAGCAGGATTAGGAACAAGATTATTACCAGCAACAAAAGCTATTCCTAAAGAAATGCTACCCATCATTAATATACCAGCAATTCAATTAATTGTTGAAGAAGCTGTCAAAAGCGGAATTAAAGATATTTTAATTGTTGTTAGTCAAACAAAAAACCCAATTATTGATCATTTTGATTACAACTATGAATTACAACAACGTTTAATTAAAAAAAATAAGAAAGAATTGGCAATAATGATAAAAAAAATCGGTGATATTGCAAATATTCAGTTTATTCGTCAAAAAGAACCATTAGGCTTAGGACATGCAATAAAATGTGGAAAAATTTTTTGTGGTAATGATCCCTTCGCAGTGATTCTGGGTGATGATCTTGTAAAAAATTTACCAAATGAAAAACCAGCTCTAAGACAATGCATTGATGCTTTTTTAAAAACGAATTCATGCATTGTCGGAATACAAAAAATAAAGAAAGAATTGGTTAACAAATATGGAATCGTTATTCCCAAAAATAAAAAAAATGAAAGCGAAAAAATTTTTACTTTAAAAGGCTTGATTGAAAAACCACCAATTACAAAGACAACGAGTAACTATGCTATCTTAGGCCGATATGTCTTAACTAATGATATTTTTGAAGCCTTAGAAAAAACAAAAGTTGACCAATCTGGTGAAATTCAATTAACTAATGCCTTAAAAATATTAATTAAAAATGGAAAAAAAATAAATGCTTGTTATTTTACTGGAAAACGCTATGACCTTGGAAGTAAGATTGGTCTTGTTTCGGCAACAATTGATTATGCCTTAGACGATCCTGAAATTAAAAATGATATTATTAAATTGATAAAAGATAAAGTTAGTAAATAATGAATATCTTAGTTATTGGTGGAGCAGGATATATTGGCTCAGTAACAGTCGAGCTTTTAATTAAAAAAAAACATCGTGTTATCGTCTTAGATGATTTATCAACTGGTTGTAATTTTCTTATTCATCCTAAATCTATTTTTTACCATGGTTCAGTACTTGACAGAAAAATTTTGGAAAAAATTTTCACGAAACATAAAATTGATCTTGTCTATCATTATGCGGCAAAAACAATTGTTGCAGAATCAATGAAAGAACCTATTGTGTATTTTTCTAAAAACATTGGTGGCTTAGCAAATGTTTTAGAAGTAATGGTAACATACAATGTAAAAAAAATAATTTTTGCTTCTTCCGCTGCCGTCTATGGAAAAAGTAAAACTTTCCCTATTACTGAAGAAACAGAAAAAGAACCATGTAATCCCTATGGAGCATCGAAACTTTGCTGTGAACAATTAATCATTAATACAGCGATTGCACATAAAATTAATTATGTAATTTTTCGTTTTTTTAATGTTGCTGGTAGTTCTATTACCGGTAAATATGGAATGGCAAAAAAAAATCCCACACTATTAATTCCTGCTTTGAATGATTGCTTAATTAACAAAAAAAAAATTACTATTTATGGTAATAACTACAAAACAAAAGATGGAACATGTTTACGAGATTACATTCATGTTCATGATCTTGCGCAAGCTACAATATGTGGGATAAATTTTCTAAAAAAAAATAAATCAGCAATTTTTAACTTAGGATCGAGCAAAGGATATACCGTTTTGGATGTCGTGAAAATAGCAAAAAAAAATATTGATCCAACATTGAAATTTTTCTTTGCAAAAAAGCGAGATGGTGATCCTGACAAACTTTTAGCTAATGCGGAAAAGGCTCACAAACTACTAAAATGAAAGGCAAAATATAATTTAAAAAAAATGATTATTTCGGACTATAAGTTCCGTAAAAAATATGGTAAATTCTTCAAATAAAAAAAAAAAATTGTGAACGATCATTATTAATTGCTACAACTCGACAAAAACTATTTGTCACACTTTGAATTCTTTAAATCTAGAAAATAAAAATATTGCTGTTTTTGTCATTGATGATGGTAGCACCGATCATTTGAAACAAAAAATTAATCATTTTTTAAAAAAATATCGACAAACTATTTTTTATTTCCATAAAAAAAATAGTAATTGAGGAGGGTGCATAAATTTCATCCGTGACAAAATTAATAGCAAATATGTTAGTATTCTTGATAGCGATGATGAATATAATACTAATTCTTTTAATCAAATTATTGATATCATGAAAACAATTGATAATACTCCAGATTTATTATTAGTAAATTATCACCTAAACTTTCTTGATAATGGGAAAATAGTCAAAAAAAGAATTTCTAAAATCTCAAAAAAAATTAAATTTAAAATTTTTACAAAAATAAAATTGTTCTCATTTATTACAATTCATGCAACGATTTTTAAAAGTGATATTTTTAAAAAAGCTAAACTATTACCTTGCCACATTTGCTACACCGATACCCTCCTTATTTATTATGTTTTACAACATGTAAAAGTAATCGGATATATCAATAAAAATATATATCTTTATAATTATTTTATTCGCAAAGGTAACCAATCAATAAGTATGGAAAGAAGTATAAATAATTTCAATCATTTTACACTTATTTTAAAACATTTATTGAAAAATTCATTGCCACAAAATAGTACAAAAAAGAAAATTATTGTTCAGGCAAAAATCATCAAATATTGAATTTTTTGGATTCTTGAAATTATTTCTCAAAGTTATAACCTTCCAAAAGACAAAAAAATTCAAATCCTTAAAAATTGCATGGAAAAGTTAAATAATTTTGTCAAGAGTCATCAACATTATCGCTTTGCTTTCAAAAATTTTATTTTTAAAATCTTGAATTTATTCCCTTCCCTTTTTATCTATTTTGCTAGATTTATTACATGTTTTGCAAAAAAAAATTTACTCGCAACAACAACCTATAATCCGTATACAAAGAAAAAAATTAAATTAGAAATAAAGATAGCAAATAAACAGAATTTTTCAATGCAAGATAAAAAAAAATATTAGATTAGTGCCTACGATTACCACGTGTTTTATTGTATCCATTCCGATAGGATTTAAATGTCATAATTGCATGTTTTTCTAATTTATTTAGTGAAATATAATTACTTTTCTTCAAAGGAATTATTCTAATTGTAAAGATGTCACCATGACAATAATCATCATAGACATCGTGATTCCCACAACCAGAAAAATGATTATTTATTCGATAAAAAATTTTTTTTGATTGTCCAACATAATATTTATTTTTTGTTTTATTAAAAAGAACATAAACACCTCATGAATTTCGTTTACTCCAATACGAATAATCGAAATAGAAAAATTTGTTTTCTTGTTTCCGATTTAAAGTATTATGTATCATAAAGAAAGTATTAGGTGAAATCTCTTTCTCGTTTGTGATCAAGTGTAAAATTCGTTTTTTTATAACTACGATTTGACAAATTTGGAAAAGAAAAAATAAAAAATAGAAAGTAATAAGAAAAACAATAGTGAATTTAAGTGTAAAATCCATAAAATTTAGTGAAAAATTAATTTTTAAAGTTCTTTGAAATGGGGACAAAACTCATTCGGTGAAAATTATTTATTGGTCCATATTTCTTTAATGCCTTTAAATGTGATAATGTTCCATAGCCTTTATGTTTTTTAAAACCATACAAAGGAAAGATTTCATCAACAATATTTAAAAAATTATCACGTGTTACTTTCGCAATAATGCTTGCTGCGGCTATACTAATGCTTTTAGTATCACCTTTAATAATTGGCACAATTGTTGCTGAATCATTGTTTATTTCTTCAGCATCAATTAAAAGGCAGTCAGGTTTTATTTTCAATTGTTTTACTGCTTTTTGCATGGCCAAAATCGTCGCTTTTTTTATATTAATTTGATCAATTTTTTTTGCACTACAATAACCGATACCATAGGCTAATGCATTTTTTTTAATTTCAAAATACAATTGTTGTCTTTTTTTTTGCGATAAGACTTTCGAATCCTTAATTGCAGTATTTTCATAAGATCGTGGAAAAATTACACATGCAGCAACAACTGGTCCAGCCCAACAACCTCGCCCAACTTCATCAACACCACCAATGATATTAAAACCCTTTTGGTAATATTTATTTTCGTAAAATAGCATTGATTTATTTTTTTTCATAATTGACTAAACAAATTTTACCACTAATTAAGTCATGATAAAAAGCTTTTATTGCTCGATTACGATCAATTTTGTTATTTGGTAAATAATATTTTCTTTTTTTTGCGAGGAAAATGATAAAATCGACAAATGATAATCATTCAATAAAATGATAAAATGTCTTTAATTGATTGTGATAATTTTCAACATAAAAATTGTAAGCAAATTCAGTAACTTCATCGAGTGGTAAAAGATCATGCTTGATAACATTGGCTAGGGCTAATTTATACAATGTTTTGCGATCTTTTATTTCATTAAATAAGATACCTGGAGTATCGAGCAAAAAAAGGGAATTATTAATTTTAATAATATTTTTTGTTTGTGTTGTCGCTGGCTGATTTTTTACAATTGTTGTTTTTGTCCCTTTTAATAAATTAATAAGAGAGCTTTTCCCAACATTTGGTAATCCAACAACAACTAAATAAAAAAATGGATTTTTTAATCCTTGTTTAATTAACGAATTTTTTCTTTTTTTTAAAAATTTATCAATTATATCAATTAATTTTTTTTTCGCACTTTTGTTTTTACAACTGAAAAAAAATTCATTTTCTTTTAATTTGACTGTTTTTTTATCGCATAAATCAGCTTTGTTACAAATTTTTAAAATTGGTTTATTAAATTTAAGAATCCAATTATTGCTGCATAAATTAATACATCGTGCATCAACCACATGAAGAATTAAATCAGTTTTTTTTACAACAATTGATAGTTCATCAATCGTTCTTTTCATATGACCAGGAAATCATGAAAAATTCATAAAATGTTAAACCTTGTATCAAGCATATCATTTATTAAATTCACCACAATATTTCCAGCAAAACTTATTAGTTAAAGCATATTTAATATAGCAAAATAAAAAAATGAAAATAAACAAAAGAATATAAATAGTAGGAATACAAATAGCAATGGATAGTTTTGATATTGAAACAACAGCGTTATATTCGCCCCTTTTGTCACATCAATCATTTTTTCCTAAACCACTTATGTTCCAACGACAACCAGTAATTGTTATGCAAATAAAAACGTAAAAATAAAATGCAAGGGTAAAAATAATACTTCATAAAACAAAAAATGATATTTTTCCTTTAGGTGTATTTAAATAAACACTAATTGGTAAAAGAAAATTAACAGCATGTAAAAGAAAATAAGTTTCGTTTCCTTCACCACCAATAAAAATTCATTTTGCCGTCCATTGGAAATCAAGTTCATTAATAAAATTACTATCAAAAGGCATTTGAATAAAAATTGTTGTTATTCCACTAATTAGTGCCAATGGACAAATAAAACGAGCAAAAGTTCGACTTGGATCAAAAATCAATGATAGTGGTAATAATATACCAACAGCTGGGGAAATATCTAACAATAAAGCTTTCGAAATAATGATACTTTGCTCATAATCATTAATTGGGTCCTTTATTATCGTTTTATTATGTAAATATTGGTGATATGTTTTTCAACTATAACCAAAACGAAAAGTAATAAACCAACTAATAATCAAAAAACTAAGTCCTAATCAAAAGAAGTAAAAGTTTAGCAATTTTTTTAAAAATTTATTTGTAAAAATCATTACAATTGCAACAACTAAAACAATTGATGATAATCCAAAACATTGCCAGTTCATTGCTTTCATTATATTGAGAAAAAATATAATTAAATATGGCAAAATTAATTATTATTTGTGGTCCAAGTGGTGTGGGAAAGAAAACTATTTATCACGACATTATTAAACAACCAAAATACAATTGTGTTTATAGTGTCTCAATGACAACGCGAAAAAAACGAAGTGATGAACAAGATGGAAAAGATTATTTTTTCGTCAATAAAACACAATTTATGAATGCAATTAAACAAGGTCAATTACTTGAATACACTAAATATATTGATAATTTTTATGGTACACCAAAAAAATTTATTCATGAAAAAATAAAGAAAGGACTAAACATTGTTTTAGAAATTGAAATCAACGGTTTAAAACAAATACTTGCAAATAATTTTTTACAAAAAGAAAATATCTTGACAATTTTTATCAAACCTACTACATTTGCCGATTTAAAAAAACGATTAATTAAACGTCATACCGAAAAATTATCAATTATTAAAAAAAGAATTCAACAAGCAAAATGAGAAATGAAAGCAAAAAATCTTTTCCAGTATGTAATCACAAACAAAAAAGTTGAAGTAGCGCAAAAGGAATTAATTTCTATTTTTAACAAAGAACTATTAAAAGAATAATGCCAAAACATTTACTTTTAGATTTATCATTCGACATTTGTGAAAAAATCTTTGCCAAATTACAATTAAAAAAATTTATTGTTAAACAAGTTTTCCATTGAATCTATCAAAAAAATGTTTACGATTTTGACAAAATGACAAATATTTCATTAAATAATCAAAAAATCATTAAACAAAATTTTGCGATCATATTAGCAAAAATAATTAATATAAATATCGACAAAAAACGCGAAACATTTAAATTTCTTGTTCAATTTCACGATAAAAATTATATTGAAATGGTTGTCATGAAATTTGGTTATGGTTGAACAATTTGTCTTTCCTCACAAGTTGGTTGTAGTATGCAATGTAAATTTTGCGCTAGTGGGATGAAAACAAAAAAGAGAGATTTAACTCCCGGTGAGATTGTTATGCAATATCTATTAGCAAAAAAATATATTTTTGATCATTTTCATGAAAGAATTACAAATATTGTAATTATGGGAATCGGTGAACCTTTTGACAATTTCACAAATTTAATCGAAGCTTTAAAAATTATTACCAATCCCTATGGTATGGCAATCGGACCAAATCATATAACGATTTCAACATGTGGAATTTGTCCAAAAATTCTACAATTTGCAAAATTAATGCCAAAAATTAATTTAGCTGTATCACTCCATGCCCCAAATGATACAATCCGAAAGCAATTAATGCCAATCAGCAATGCTTATAATCTTAATTTATTATTGCGAACCTGTAAAAAATATTGCAATCTAACGAAAAAACGAATTACTTTTGAATATATTCTTCTTGAAAACATTAATGATCATAAAATGCATGCACTAGAATTGATAAAAAAATTAAAAGGAATAAATTGTTATATCAATCTAATTCCTTATAACGAAATTAGCGAATGTAAATTTGTGCGAAGTGAAAAAATTAAATTTTTTTTTAATATATTGAAACAAAATAAAATTTTAGTAAAAATCCGACAAGAACGTGGTAGAGCAATTAATGCCGCTTGTGGCCAATTGCGAATAAAATACGAAAATGATAAAAAATAATTTATTGATGATTACACAAGAAAATGATTCAAATTAAAATTTGACAAAACTTATAAACATCTTTGAAATGCAAATATAATATTTCGTGAATGTTTTTGTTTGGTCAAGTATGCAAAAAGCAAAAAAGCATTTAAAAAAACTAAATCAAATAATTTCAATCGCAACCGAAAAGAAACAAAAAGAGGCTAATTGTATTGTTGTTGATGGAATGTCAGCATCAGGCAAAACAACACTTGTTAATGAAATCGCAAAAATATTTGGATTTCATCCTATTTTTGAATTAACAAATGATAAAAGGGATTTAACACATATTTTGTTGGAAAAGATGTATCGTCGTAATGAAGTAGCAGAAGGTGTTTGTCAACTCCATTTTTTGTTAGACCGTTTCAAAAAATATAAAAAAAATAATGGTACTTTTCTCAATAAAGTTAAAGTTTTTGATCGGTCAATCTTTGCTGACCGTTTATTTGCCTATACTAATCTCATTACCCAACCGAGTGTATTTAGTTACTATGAAAAATTATGATTAGACAAAGTTAATGAATTAATTTATTCAATTGGCTTACCAAAACTATACATTATTTTACGAATAGATTGACAAACATTTAAAAAAAGGATCTTCAAAAGAAATCGTAAGATGGAAATTGAAAATTTTGCGAAAAATAAAGATTATTTTTATTTTTTACTTTTAATTTATGAAAAATATCTTGTTCAAATTTGCCAAGCATACTCTATACCTTATGTTATTATTGATGCCAAAAAAAAACTTAGCGAAAAAATTAAAGAAATTGCAAAAATTTTTGCACAATATAAAATTAATTAGTAATTTCGATTGGAAAATGATTTATGTTGTCAATCAATTGCTCATCAATTCTATCATAATTTATTTGTAACTCTGCTTTTCCCCCTTTACTTAATCCGATTATTTTATTACGGAAGAGTAATAAATAATATTGCGAAATGCAAAGAACAAAAGGTAAAACAAAAAAATTTATTAAACAACCAAAGAAAATGTTTATTGTTAATACTTCTAAACCACTAGGGAATGCTAAACCTAAGCAAAACATTATCATACCTAAAAAAGCAAAAACAAGTAAATCATAGACAAAACCATTTCGATAAACATAATTAATTAAAAGTTTCCAGTCTAAATTATTGTATTTTATATTGTGATGTCATGGTGATTTCAATGTTGATAAATAGTTACAGCAGACAAGATTAGTACAATATGTGTTAAAAATTAAACTTAAAAGCAAACTATTATAAAAACAAGACAAATTCCGATCTAAGGCAGAGCAATAATAACTAATTAAAAGAGAAAAAATAAAAATCATAATTATTGAATAACCGCCATAAATCATCGTAATAAACGAAGTTCAATTATAACGAATTCCTAAATAAAAAGCAACAATTAAAGAATTAATAAAAATAACAAAAATACCAATATTAAATTTTTGATAACCACCTTGATTAATGACTGTTTTAACAAATAAGTTACTTCCCAAATTCAATATATTATTTGGCGACTTAATTAATTTATCAAGCATATTAGGAGTAATTTCTTTTGTTGTATAGAAAGAAAAAGTCTTATCAATAATCCTTATTTTATCATAGTCAAAATTAATATTTTTCAATCATTTCAAAATTTCATCTTTTTGGCTAACATTATTCGTAATAATGCTCAATTCATAATAATTTGTAAAAAATGTTTTTGCTTTCAATGTTAAAATGCAAAGATTAAAAATTAAAAAACCAAAAAATATTATGACGAAAAGAAGATAAAAAATAAGTTTTTTTCTTGTAAAAAGTTGAAATTTCAATTTATTAGCAAAATTCGTGTATTTTGTGAAATTATCATAAGCAAAATTTTGATTTTTTTGGAAATAGTTTTTAAATGAAGTGATTGCATTTATTGTTGGTTTTGCCTCAAATAATTTTCATTGGTTAAACATGATTTTATTTTTGAAGGCCAAAAAACAAATCAACATGTTTGATAAATATTCAAAAACGAAGAGTAGTAATGAACCGATAACTAACACCAAACCCATCGTGAATAAAATCCGTTGTGAAAGATAAAGAAAGCAAACACCAAAAATAAAAGTAATAAATGTAATATCGATCGTAAAATTTAAACTTTTTGTAAATGATTTTTTAATGACCGAATTCGTATCAAAATTACTATTACGGTATTTTATAAATTTACTACCAATTTCAATCGCAATTATCAACCCAGATAATGCTAAAATCAATAATGCAATAATAATGTTTATCGAAATAAATGTTATTGTTGAACAAACAATGAATAATGTTAATGCGATGGCTGTGAAAAGACAAATTCATGTAATTAAACCTATTGTGCGGAATAAAATTATTAATAAACAAAAAAATGCAATTGCCAAACAAATCGAAGTTATAACCAAAGAGTTTACTTTATAACTTTGTTTAAAAATGTTTTTGCCAAATAATGGTTGCTTTCTTTGGTGTGTAATTCTAGTAAAATCATGATTGATTCAATTTTCAAATAATGGATTTTCTAGCGTACAACTTAAATTGTCATACGAACTTCACATATAATTTTTTGTTCAATTTAAAAAATTGTTAGCAATAATTTCGTGGTGAAAAGGTAATCATAAATATGAAATTTCGGCTTGTCCATCACTAATATTTATTTCGTTATAGTAAATATCAGTAATCATCGTCGGAAATACATCGCGAATATCTTCATTATTAATATCACGAACAATATATTTATTTAGTCATGGTCATTGTTTAATGTATTGTCGATGGCTAGAACCACACAAAAAATCAAAAAAACCGCCATTAATGAATTTTTCGTCATTGTTTTTTTCTACATCAAATAAAAAATCAATTCTTCCTTTGTTTTTTTTTTCAATATATTCTTTTCAAGCGCTAACAAAAGATTCATATTGCGGTTCCAAATGACGTCGATATTCAACATAAGGTGTTTTATTATATTTATCAAACTTTTGTAAATGATAATTAGCCTCGGTAAATAAACCCTCAATATTAGCAACAATATACATTTTTGGTTGTTTTTCTTTATCAAGATTTTTTTGTTTTGAGGCTTCATATCAATTTTTACAAATTTCATTTATTTCCTCATTTTTTTTAACTTTAAACATCAAACCTGGTGAACCATTCAAATCGTTTAAAGCTTTTGTTAATGGTGAATTTAAGTCAACGACTTCTTGTAAAGGAATAACCGAATAAAGTGAATTACCTTCTTTTGTGTATCATTTATAAACAAAAGTTTTATTAGCATTATGAATCATATTAAAAAATGTCAAATATGGATCATCTTCAATCATGGTTTTTTCATCATCACCTTTTAAATGATTTTTGACTTTTCTAATGTTTAAGTTCGTATTTAAATAACCATAATATTCATCTTGTTTATCCTTGTATATCTCATATTCAACATCATTATTTTGACCAATGTCTTTTAAAAACAATGATAGAGCTGATGCCGCATTATTAATTGCAGATTTTGCATCTTCAAAATCATCAATTTTATCGTTTTCGTCCTTACCTAAAGTTACACGTACCCGATAATTAATTGAATCGGTAAATTCATTGCTTTCATGTACGTTTTTACTTATTTTTTTTATACTCAAACCGATTCCAATAATCGCACCAAGCAACAATAATAAAGCAAAAAAAATTGACAAAATAGAAAACTTCGTTATTTTTCGCTCTTTTTTATAATTTTCATTTGTCATTTTAAGAAGAAATTAATGAATAATTGTTGTTTTAATTATATAAAATATAGTGAGATAAAATATGCCAACAACAACGACAAAACCGCGTGGAACAAGTGATTATTTTTATCAACTTGATCCAAGTCTTGATCTTTTAACTAATTTTGCAAAGAATCTATCGCGTTTAAATGGCTATTATGAAATTGTTACACCTATTTTTGAACACAAGGAATTATTTGTTCACTCGGTTGGTAGCACTTCTGATATTGTTGAAAAAGAAATGTATGAATTTGTTGATAAAAATAATCGTCCATTAGTTTTGCGACCAGAAATGACTGCTTCGGTTTGTCGTTGCATTACCGAAAATAATTTGCTTATGAAAATGACATCACCAATTAAAACATTTTACATCGGCCCAATGTTTCGTTATGAACGACCACAAAGTGGACGTTCACGTCAATTTTATCAATTTGGTATCGAATGTATTGGTAGTAATAGTTGTTTTGACGTTGTTGAAGTTGTCATTTTTGCCTTATCTTTTTTACAAAACTTTCATTACGATGAATATATTTTAAAAATCAATAATATTTGTGGTTGCGAAACACGAAAAAAATGGATTACAGCATTAAAAAAATATTTTTCTAAATATAAAGAAAAATTGTCAATTGATAGTCAAAAAAGGTTAGATAAAAATCCTTTACGAATATTGGATGATAAGATTGATCGTGAAAAAGATTTTGTTAAAAAAGCACCAAAAATTACAAATTTTGCGAGCAAAGACGAAATTGATTATTTCAAAAAAATAACTGATATTTTTGATCAAAAAAAAATAAAGTATGTTATTGATGATACTCTTGTTCGTGGTCTAGACTACTATTGTAATTTTGTTTTTGAAATCGAATCTACTTCATCATTATTAAAAGGACAACCAACATTAATTGGTGGTGGGCAATACAATACTTTACTTAAAGAATTAGGTAATGAGTCAACAAATTGTGTAGGTTTTGCAATAGGATTAGATCGTTTAATTGTTGCTTTAACTAATAATGAAATTTTTAAAAAACAAAAAGAAATGTATTTAAATGTTGATGTTGTTATCGCTCCACTAGAAAGTAAATTTGATTTGTATGCTTTAACAATTAGCAATTGTCTTAGACAAAATGCTATTTCTTCCTTAACAAAATTTGGGACAAATAAACTCGAAAAACACTTCAAATATGCGCAAAAACAAAAGGCAAAATTTGTTATTATTTTTGGTGAAAAAGAAATTAAAGAAAATGTTGTTTTAATTAAAGACCAAAAAACAAGGCAACAAAAAAAAATCGAATTAAAAAATATTGTTTCCTACTTATACAACAAATTAGGATGAAAAAAATAATGTTGAATGAAAATATTTATTGTGGATGTGTTACCGAAAAATTATTAGATCAAACTATTGAAATCAATGGTTGAATACGAAAAATTCGGAAAATGGGAGCAATAACTTTTCTTGATATTGCCGATCGATATGGAATTGTTCAAGTAATTTTAAAAAACAATTGTCATTTTGAATTAACACGTGAATCAGTTGTAAATATTAAAGGTAAAGTTGTCTTACGAAAAAATCCCAACAAAGATTTAGCAACGGGAAAAATTGAAATTGTTGCTACAAACATTACATTATTGTCAAAAGCAAAAGTTACACCTTTTGTTGTTGATGATAATTTTGTTGCATTTGAAGATGTCCTTTTAAAACACCGTTACCTTGACTTGCGACGATCTGTTGTCCAAAAAAAAATAATTTTTCGTAGTAAATTCATTCATGCTCTTAGTAATTACTTAATTGAAAAAGATTTCATACATATTGAGACACCAATCTTAGCTAAACCAACACCCGAAGGTGCTCGTGATTATTTAGTTCCGACACGAAATGGCAAAAATATGTTCTATGCACTGCCACAATCCCCACAAATTTTTAAACAACTATTAATGGTGGCAGGATTTTTAAAATATTTTCAAATTGCTAAATGTTTTCGTGATGAAGATTTGCGAGCCGATCGACAACCCGAATTTACACAATTAGATATTGAAATGAGTTTTATTGATGAAGATAAAATTATGTCAATAGTTGAGGATTTATTAAAAACAACATTAAAAAAAACAATGGGGATAGCACTTAATACACCATTTATGCGAATGAAATATGAACAAGCAATGAACTTTTATGGTAGTGATAAACCTGATTTACGTTATGACCTAAAATTAGTTGATCTAACAAACTTTTTTCAAAATTCAGACTTTAATGCTTTTAAAAAAATTATTGCAGAAAAACAAGTGATTAAAGGTTTTTTTGTAAATGATATTATTATCACAAACAGTAACTTTGAACAAATTAATAAATACGGAATAGATAAAGGTTTATCAAGTTTTTATTTTACTTTTAAAAATAAAAAATGTTCGTTTAATCCTTTAGACAAAAAAATAGAAAAAAAAAATCTTGAAAATATTTGTCAAAAATTTAATTTTGAAGATGGTTCGTTAATTATTAGTTATGGTCCATTAGAAGAAGTAAACGAAGCATTGGGAGCATGCCGGATAAAAGTGAATGATTTATATAAAATCGCTAATGACAATAATTTGTGTTTCGTTTGAATTATTGATTGACCACTATTTGAATACAATAAACAAGAAAAAACATTTGTCGCTGCCCACCATCCTTTTACTAGTCCAGCAAAGGAATCGTTACCAACTTTTACTACCGATAAAGTTAATGCAAAAGCACGTGCTTATGATCTTGTTCTTAATGGTTATGAAATTGGTGGTGGTTCCATTCGAATTACTGATTTTGACATTCAACAACGAATGTTTGAAGCAATTAATCTCACACCTAAGCAAATTCAAGCAAAATTTGGTTATCTTTTAGATGCATTTAAATATGGAGTGCCTCCACATGGTGGAATTGCATTAGGTTTAGATCGACTAATAATGTTATTAACAAAAAGTAAGTCAATTAAAGAAATTATTGCTTTTCCCAAAAATAGTCATGGTATTGACTTAATGTTAAATGCGCCAAGTCAAGCTGATCCGAAAAATCTCGATGATTTATTTGTTAAAATTAAATAAGAAATCATTACAATGAAAAATCTTTTTAAGAACACATTGCGTTCTTTACCTAGAAACAAATTAAATATTATTAGTTTAGTTTTCTTGATTTTTTTATGTTTAAGTATTTTTTGCACAATGTCGAATACTTTTTCTAATATCACAACCCAATATGATAACATCGTTAAAAGCGGAAATTTACACGATATTGTTATCTCGGAACTATATGATATTGGTGAACCAAATTATGAAATAACCAATCCTGATTGGGTTGTTCTGACGGATATAAAAATTGAAGATAAAAATAAAAAGTTATGGGAATATCTTACTATGTTAGATCTAGGACCATTTGCGGATGAAGCAACCCCGACAAAACAAATAATAGCTTCATTCTCATATAAGAAGAAGGGTGAAATTGATTTTCCTATTTTTTGAGAATCAAGTGTTGAGATCCCCATTCATTTAAATAAATTAAATAAAAAAATTGAAAAAGGAGTAAGTTACTCCAATGAAGATAAGAAGTGATTGCTTCCCTTTTATCTTGCACAATTATTCGATGAAGGCTATACGGATTGGGATAGTTTTGTCACAAAATTTAATGATGAAAGTTGAAAAAATCAGGAAAAAAACAAACCAATTATTGTTCGGCTAGCTTTGCTTTTAAATTGTCCTTTTAATAAAGTGAATTTGAACCAAATTAATGATTTAGATACCCAAACAAGAGATAGTGCAAAAAAATTATTAGACAGTCAAAAAAAAATAAATGGTGAAATAAACGAAAATAAAACGGAATTAATCGCTTTTTACTTAAGTCAATTAGGAGAAGAGAATTATGAAAATTGGAGTAATTTTGTTGAAAAATTTAACGATCAAAATTGAAAAAATCAAGAAAAAAACAAAACGATAATTAATCAGTTGGCTGTACTTTTAAATTGTCCTTTTGACAAAATAAATCAAAACTGAATTAACGGTTTAGACCAACAAACAAAAGATCATACAAAAAAATTATTAGATAGTCAAAAAAAATTTTTTGATGGTTTAAATATGTGTTATTGCTGTATTAATAAAGATCCTTGATTCTATCACGATAATGATGAAGATTTACAGTCAAAAGAAGCAATAGAAAATATAAAAAAAAATCTAAAATTCCCTTTTTTTGTTTTACCAAATATGGTTAATGAAAATGGAAAAATCGTTGGTCTTGAATACAATTTCAAATTATCGAATGACTCGACTGGACTAATTAAATCAATAATAAAAAATGTACCAGATGATGCAATAAGATTCAAAATTTTTATTGCTAAAAACGACGAAAACCGAAATTTCTTTGAAGAAATTAATAAAGAAGAAATTAATAAATACTTTTCCACTTCTAATGATTTTAAATGAGAAAAGTATATTAATAGTCTTGGTAACGAAAAAATTGCAAATTTTCTCAAAAATATTGCAAATTTTTCTAATGAACAAATTGTAAATAAATTACAAGAACAAAAAAAAAATTTCTTGGACACTTTTAACCCATTAAAACACAAATTGAAACAATATGGTGATAAATTAACATTTAAAGATTTTTCTTCATTCACTATTGATTCAGCGGATAGCTCAATGAAAATAATCAATTCTAATCCAACGGATAAAATTGATAAAATTGTTCTATTTCCTGATACAAAAGGAAATAAAGGTTATGATTTATTTAGTTGCGATGATTATGCACCTAATGGGGCTAATCTCACTTTTTTTAGTTCAGATGGAAATAAATATAGTCCTAACGATCGTGTTGGACGATTAATTGTCCCTCAAAGTATCAACGACTTGTTCAAAAGGAAATTGGTTGATCTTGACAATTGTGATTATGGTAAGGAAGAAAAATTTCTATATGCACAAATTGTTCAAAAACGCTTTAAATGAATTTGCAATGGAAAATTTAATAATCTTTCTAATCCCAATAATGAACAAATCAAAAATAGGGATGAAATTATTGATTGTGTTTCCCATCTTGGAAAACGCGCCCCAAGTGATTACAAACTTTATTATGAATCACTTTTCCAACATGATGAACAACAAAAAAATCAATTATTAAAGCAAAAATATGAACATTACTTCAATAATTTTTACGATAAAGAGTTTGTTAATCGTGATTCGGTATTTTTGACAATCGAATGAAATTTTTTACTTAAAGAATGTGCTGAAGGAAAAACGACAATTTTAAAGAGTGAAATTCATAATTTGTTTGATTTGTTTACAGTTTTAAATCCTGAGTATATGAGACAAAACAAGAAAGAAGTTATCTCAACATTAATGTTTACAAATTTCGAACCTTTTGTACAATGGTACAAATTAATGTATCCAAATAAAGTTATTAATGTTGATAAAAAAGTAATTATTGATTGGATTAATTGGATCACTTATGAGGAGTATGAATATTGGCTAAAAGGAGGTAAACATGAACAAAAATTCAAATTACCAAAAAATACAAACGATAAAAACCAAGAACACGAAATTACATGTAAGAATTGAAAGGGAATAGAAAAAAAATATCTCTACAATTGTTTAGATTTTGATTTTATTATCATTGGTTGCGGTGTCACACCTGATTTCATTTACCCATCAATTAGTTTGACAAAATTAATTTCTAATCCAAAACGAGATTGTCTAGTCTATCTAAATGATGGTGGTTTTAAACAACTTCAACTTTCCCATGTTAATGCTCCTGTGGAAAATTTTATTGTATGTAAATTTAATACAAAAGTTTCTTCAAAAGAACAAAAAAAAATTGTTAATGAAATTCGTAATTGAAGTAAAAAAATCATGATCTTTTCTAATGATACAAATAATGTCTTTTTTAATAACGACAAAAACAACCAATTAAATGCCAATACTTTTCGTATTTCCTATCTTCCCAACATTATTAAATTATTTAGAATTATTTCGTATATCATCTGTGGTTTTATTTTTCTATTAGCAATAATCATTTGCATTATCATCATTAAGTATTATGTTGATGCTAATAAAGTTAATATTGGGATTTTATTAGCAAATGGAATAAAGAAAAATAAAATAATATTTTCACTTTTACCGTTTGTTTGAATTCCATCGATCATTGGGGGAGTTAGTGCTTATTTATTCGGTCTATTTATGCAAGTAGTTGGTTTGAAATTATTCAAAGACTATTGATTTTTGCCGACGAAATTAATTTCTTTTGACTACATAATAATGCTTTTATGCATTCTATTTCCTTTTATAATTTTTTCTCTTACTTCTTACTTTTCAACATTAAAAATGTTAAATTCAAAATTAACTTTCTTATTGAATAAACAATCGGATTTTAAAGGTAATTTATTTAGTCGAATTGCAAAAATACCATTTGCCCATTTTGGAATTATGACGCGATTTAGAATTGCTTCAGCATTTGCTTCGTTTTGACGACTTTTAATTTTGTCGATTACGATTTCAATTGCAATGAGTGGTACTGTTTTCTCAGTAGCAACACTTGGTAAAATCGATGAGTCAAACAAAACTAACACATCACAATTTAGTTATAAACACGCGATTGAATTGATTACACCGACTGCAAATGGTGGTAACTTTAATACTTTTAACTTCAACAATAATGAACAAATTGGTTTTTTTCAAACTAATTCTAATAACTATATTTTTAATACGACAATAGACCAACAACAAAATGATCCTAAATATTATTTCGAATTGACCAAACCATATTATTCTAGCGATCTTAACGAACGATACAAGAATAAAGAAATTAGTGGTGGGGTTTTAAATAGTTGAATAAATGAAGAATCTAATAATTATTTTTGATCATACTATTCAAAAAAAAAATATTATGAACCAATTGCCGATACAAAGAATAATGATCTAATCGGGGGTAAACTCATTAAAAGTCAAAATAATGTTATTGGTGCAACAAGTTCAATCGGAACACTTCCATTATTTAATGAAGGTGATAATAGTGGAAAAGATAATGATTTATTTTATATGCAAGGAAAATGTCTTTCAAAATTGGCACTAGAACATGATCTAGGTATTCCTTCGATTCAAAGCGATAATCCATGACGAAAAGCTGCTTCAATGATGCCATTAAATTATCAAAATTTGGCAAATAAATCTCTTGATAATTTAATCCAAAAAGTTGGACAAAAAATTTATGATCCAAATTCTGATAGCAAATGACATAGGAAATGAGATGGTGAAAAACCAGCTGATATTGACAATGATGCTTATAAATATTTTATTGTTAAAACATCCGAAAATAGTGGCAAATATGAGTTATCAAAAGAAAGCGAACGCTTTACGATAACATCGGTTGGTTTTCCGAAAAAAAACACTAAGTTAGCGGTAAATCCATATTTTATCGAATTATTAAAAACAATTTATTCTGATCCAGAATTAGCAAGCGAAGAGTTTGTGATTAATTATGGTTCAATTCCACTTAATATAAATAACAAAAATAATGATGATGAAACTTACACGTATATTGAAGGAATACTTGATCATAATAATTTTACGGATAAAATAAAAATTCTTGGACTTCAACGATCATCTAAACATGTAAAGATTACTGACCATAATAATAATGATTTATTAGAGAAATTATATGATTACAAACAAAAACAAAATGATGTTTATCCAATTGTCATTAACTCATATGTTGCTTTTAAAAATAAACTAAAAGTTGGGGATAAACTTTTATTTAAGCCTAAAAATTGTGTTGATCGTTTCTTACCGCAACAAAAAAAAGAAAATGATAATTGCCAATTTGAAATAATTGGTATTGCAATAAGTACGGCTAGCGAATTATTTTTTACAAAGCAAGATTTTGCCAATAAAATTTTAGGATTACCAGATGGTAAGAGTTGAAATAAAACACATAAATATATGCTTTGAACAAATAAAAATGATCGAGAACAATGACAAAATAAATCAATGGTTGTTGATCTAGCAAGTGATAAAGAGTATTTAGATATTTATCACTTTGTTCCAGAAGAAGGAAAATTCAAAAAAATTGATGACAACAAAAAAGAAGAATATAAAAATAAACATTTTGGTAACACACCTAGTAACATACCTATTGGATTTAATGGAATTTTTACAAAAACCAATATTGATGATTCATATTTAAAATTCATTTCTCTTTATAGTCTTAGTGGTTTGTATCCTAGTACGTCAACTTTTGTTTCGGAAAATCCTGATGATAATAAATTTTCGAAGATTTTAGCAGAAAAAACTGGACACAATTTAGCGCTTGCTAATTTTATAACAGGATTAAATGATGAAAAAATTATTGAAGCAATTAAAAATAATGATATAAATGCACACCCTGAAATCATTGACAATTTTTGCAATCGATTAACAAGTATTTATGGCAAAACAACATCGTTAACAGCAATAAAAACTGCTGATGACTTATCAACAATGAAAATGATTTTTGATGGTCTAATCTATCTCTTTAACTTGATTCAATACATAATTGTTACTGTATTTTTTCCGATTGCCATTCTTATTGTTATTGTTATTTCAAGTTTATTGATTAAGCAAAATCAAAAATATGCAATTATGCTTAAATCATTGGGTTACTCGGATTTACAAAACACAAAGAATATTTTGTCTTTATATGTTCCAATATCAATCATTGGGATTTTCTTATCTGTTCCTTTCACATTGCTACTAGCTTCATCTTACCAAATGCTAATTTTAAAATCAGTAAAAATATTGATTTATAGTCTTCCGACAATTTTCCATTACTTAATCGGATGTGGTTTAATTTTTGCGATTTTAACGGCTTGTGCTTTACATGGCTATATTTCATTAAAAAAAGTACAATTAAATAAGGAAATTAAATCTTAATAAATATGAATAAAAATCAAAAATATCAACATTTATCGACCCTTGCTGATTTAAAAAATTTATCATTAATTACTAACTTGCGAAAAAAGTTTTTAATGAAAAAAAAAATTGAGGAATTAAATTTATTGGAAATAACCCTTAATCATATTACAAAAAAATTGGAAAAATGTAATAGTGCTTATCAAACAAATTTAAAAAAATTTGTCCTTGAAAAATATGATAAATTAAAAAAAAATGTTGATGAAATTAATTATTTGTGTAAAAAGCAATGGTTAATAAAAGCAAAAGTAGCAAAAATTACTCTTGCTCTTATTAAATTGCATAATAAATCTTCTCATTCGCATAACATTGATGAAATTAAAAATATTATTGCTGCCATTGAAAACGAAAACTTTATTATTCTAATTCCCCATGGTTTAAAATTGAAAAAATTAATTAAAAATTTTGCGGTTTGAAATATTTTAAAATTTAGATTACATTTTTTAAATTTAATTAAGCAGAAAAATGTCACAAAAATTTTTCAAGAATTTAAAATTAAATCTGGTCTTATCTTAGAAAAAATGATCCGGAAAACAAAAAAAAACATCTTACGATGTGAAATTAATTACGAAAACATTTTTAATATGTACCGCTTTAGCAAATATGCAAAATGAGTAAAAAAATTAGATAAAATTTCCCACAAAAAAACTAATACAAAAAATAATACCATTGATGATGACATCGTACTAAGAAGTGATAATGTCATCCAATTAAAAAATGTTACTAAGTATTATTACAACAAGTGAATGGTAACAAAAATTTTAAAAAATATTAATCTTGAAATAAAAAAAGGAGAATTTGTTGTCATTTTAGGTCCATCTGGTTCAGGTAAAACATCGTTGTTGAATATTATTACTGGAATTGATGTGGCAACAAGTGGTCAAACCTATGTCAATGGTCAAAATCTTATTAATAAAACTTCTTCCCAATTAACAAAATTTCGTAAATTAAATATTGGTTATATTTTTCAAAATTATAACTTGTTACCAAATTTAACCGTACGAGAAAATGTTGAAATTGGTTGAAAATTACAAAAAAATCGTGCTTTACGGTTGAATATTAATGAGTTATTAAGTGTAATTGGGATTGATAAGTATCAAGATCGTTACCCCTATGAATTATCCGGTGGGCAACAGCAACGTGTTTCAATTGCACGAAGCATGGCAAAAAATCCAACCATTATTTTTGGGGATGAACCAACAGGGGCAGTTGATGAAGAAATGAGTAAACAAATCTTAAAATTATTTGTTGATCTAAATAAAAAATTTAAAACAACTGTTGTAATTGTGACTCATAATAGTATTTTTGCTGATTTGGCAACACGAGTAATAAAAGTAAATTCTGGACAAATTATTCAAAATTATATTAATCATAAACCAAAGACAATTAACCAATTAAATTGATCAAAATAGTTATTTTTGACATTTTTTGCAATAGGTAGTTCCTCGTCCATTTATTTTTGTTCAATAAAGAATAGATCCACATCGTAAACAAGGTAGATTTTTTCGACCATAAACTTTAAGATATTTTTGAAAGGAACCAGAGTGATTTAAGGCATATTGGTAAGAAAAAACGGTTGTTCCTTTATTTTTAATTGATTTTGACATGATTTCGCGACAATTGTCAATGATTAGTTGACACTCTTTTAAGGAGATTTTATTTGTTTGGCGAAAAGGTGAAATTTTGCATAGAAATAATGTTTCATCCGCATAAATATTACCAATTCCCGCAATAATTGTTTGATCAAGCAAAGTTGTTTTAATTTTTTGTGTTTTATTTTTAAAACAATTAAATAAATAATTTGCGGTTAATGTTTGATCAAAAGGTTGCTTACCTAATTTTTTTATTTCAGTAGAGTTTAATAAATCTTGGTAGTTGTTATAAATGTTAATTGTTCCAAATTTACGCGAATCATCATAAACGATTTTTTTACCATTAGTTAAATAAATTTCAATCATAGGAAATTTACTTTTTTCATTATTTAATAAATAAAAAATTTTACCTTCAAGGCGAAGATGAATTTCAATGATTTTATTATTTGATAAATGAAAGATTATAAATTTACCAATTTGACTAATTTTTCTAATTGTTTCATTGCAAACAAAATCAATAAAAGATTTTTTTGTTGAATTTTTTAAAACAATATCGTCAATAAAAATAATTTTTTTTATTTTTACACCAAAAAAATTTTGATGATTTAATCAATTAATTAATGTTGCAACTTCGGGAAATTCTGGCATATTTTATCTTATAAAATAATCAAATATCTTTTTCTTAATTAGTATTTTAGTTTTAACCTTGTGGTTAGCCAACAACAATATGATACCACACCAGAACTTAATTTAATTTGTTAAATAAAATTAATTAGTTTAGGCAACAACAATATGATACCACACCAGAACTTAATTTAATTTGTTAAATAAAATTAATTAGTTTAGGCAACAACAATATGATACCACACCAGAACCAACAGAATCACCATTTAAGAAAATGTTTGGTTTAGGCAACAACAATATGATACCACACCAGAACTATATGCATTACACACATTTATTAGCGATTGTTTAGGCAACAACAATATGATACCACACCAGAACTTCAATATGTTTAGATGGATATACTTGTTGGTTTAGGCAACAACAATATGATACCACACCAGAACAATATGTGATGAACCACAAACAGGACAAACGTTTAGGCAACAACAATATGATACCACACCAGAACATGCCAAAGAAGCATTTATTAAATTAATTTGTTTAGGCAACAACAATATGATACCACACCAGAACCAGCTTTAGATAAATGTTGAACTAAAATCTGTTTAGGCAACAACAATATGATACCACACCAGAACCAATTGCTGATCTTTTTTATTTTTGTGCATGTTTAGGCAACAACAATATGATACCACACCAGAACAAAAGAGAATGACAATACTTATTTTAATACGTTTAGGCAACAACAATATGATACCACACCAGAACTAATTTTGTTATTTAAAAAATTAATGAAAGGTTTAGGCAACAACAATATGATACCACACCAGAACGGGATTTTGTTATTTTCTAAATCGTACGCCGTTTAGGCAACAACAATATGATACCACACCAGAACTTAATTGGCCTTTTTATTTTAATAATTATTGTTTAGGCAACAACAATATGATACCACACCAGAACTAACATTATATAACTTTTTGCTATTACTAAGTTTAGGCAACAACAATATGATACCACACCAGAACTATAATGGTGTTGAGGATTATAAAAAACCAGTTTAGGCAACAACAATATGATACCACACCAGAACATTCAAATGTTCCAATAAAATTATCACCAAGTTTAGGCAACAACAATATGATACCACACCAGAACCAAATTCTTGCATCACTATTGCGTTGAATTGGTTTAGGCAACAACAATATGATACCACACCAGAACTTTGGTTTTGTTATTTTACCAAATAAAAAAGTTTAGGCAACAACAATATGATACCACACCAGAACGAATTAATTTGCGCATTATTTTCGAAACAAGTTTAGGCAACAACAATATGATACCACACCAGAACAAACATTTTATTTCAGGTGCCAACTCAAATGTTTAGGCAACAACAATATGATACCACACCAGAACTTGATTGGCCTTTTTATTTTAATAATTATTGTTTAGGCAACAACAATATGATACCACACCAGAACCAAACTTAAGATAATAATGTTGTCATTCGTGTTTAGGCAACAACAATATGATACCACACCAGAACCTGGTTTTGGAATTGAATTTCAACACGCTTGTTTAGGCAACAACAATATGATACCACACCAGAACAAAAATATGTTATAATGCACAATTTGTAGGGTTTAGGCAACAACAATATGATACCACACCAGAACAGGAATATGTATTGGTTATGCTTGTCGTGAAGTTTAGGCAACAACAATATGATACCACACCAGAACTTGTTGTCGATGATGTACTGATTTATTAAAGTTTAGGCAACAACAATATGATACCACACCAGAACATATGATTGTTCACAAAATCAACATTAAATGTTTAGGCAACAACAATATGATACCACACCAGAACATTTTTCTTTATCAACTGAAAAACCAAAACGTTTAGGCAACAACAATATGATACCACACCAGAACAATTTAAGATAATAATGTTGTCATTCGTTTGTTTAGGCAACAACAATATGATACCACACCAGAACTTATGTTCTGTTTCAAATAAATATATGTTAGTTTAGGCAACAACAATATGATACCACACCAGAACCTGGAATAGAAACAGCAAAAACTTGAATGAGTTTAGGCAACAACAATATGATACCACACCAGAACCGTGCAAATCGTGAATTAAATGCACAAATTGTTTAGGCAACAACAATATGATACCACACCAGAACATATAACAGCTTTATCAAGAGTTTGTTTAAGTTTAGGCAACAACAATATGATACCACACCAGAACATGCTAAAGAAGCATTTATTAAATTAATTTGTTTAGGCAACAACAATATGATACCACACCAGAACTTGTATTAACTTCTTTAAATTTTAATACTCGTTTAGGCAACAACAATATGATACCACACCAGAACTTTATGCTTTAGATACCGAAAATGGTTTTGGTTTAGGCAACAACAATATGATACCACACCAGAACAAGAAGACAGATTTATTTTTTTTATAATCGGTTTAGGCAACAACAATATGATACCACACCAGAACATGCAAAAGAAGCATTTATTAAATTAATTTGTTTAGGCAACAACAATATGATACCACACCAGAACTTAATAATTATTAATTAAAGATAATTATTAGTTTAGGCAACAACAATATGATACCACACCAGAACAACTGGCTAATTGTTTATTTGTATTTTCTCCGTTTAGGCAACAACAATATGATACCACACCAGAACGTCAAAATTAAAAAATTTTTCGCAAAATTCTAAAAATCTCGTAATTTTCAAATAAATTAGAGGATAAATATTCGTTTAATTTTTCTTGATTAAATATTGAATTCAATTCTTTTTCAACGTATAAAATTAATTTCCCTAAATCTAATATTTCATATCAATCGTTCTTATAATTTTGGATTGCAACACAATCTTCTAATTCCGTACTATTAAGTCCAATGTATGTTAATGAATTAGTAATAATAATAAAATTAAAAAATGAAAAATATTTTTTAATCAAATTAAATTTAAATCAATGACAATTTGAAATGATAATTGTTAATTTTTTGTTTGTTGTTTTATAACAATCTAATACTTTTTTTATATTTGTTTCATTAATTCTTATTTCTTTATCGATTTGAAAGTTCTTAACAATTAAATCCATTGGATCACTATTAAAATTAACTAAATTATTCGAATCAAAATTTATAATTTTCAAAAACTCATTTAATTTATCAACATTAATAATACTGTTAATATCAAAGGCTAAAACTAGATTCTTCAAAAATTGTGATGATTTTGTCCAACCCAATAAATTAGCAAGTGTCGTATACTCATTAATGATAATACAGTTGCTTATTGATAAAGAATTTTCATCGATAAAAACCTTATGGTTAGTAATATAATTTTTCAATTTTAATAATGTTCACGAAGAATTTAATGCCGACAAAATTTTAATTCCATTAAATTCTCATTCGAAAATTTGATTTTCTGTTTCTATCTTTAGCATTTTATATACCTTTCATCACCATTTATTTGTTCGTTTAAATTTTTATCACCAACCAAAAAAATCATGTCCTGATATTGCTTATCTGTAATTGCCAAAATTCTAATATTACCATCAGAGGGTAAATCTACTTTTATTTTATCAATAACTCGTTGTACTTTAGATTCAGTGTTAACAATTTTTACATAAATTGAATATTGAACCATCACAAATCCATGTGAAATTAACGATTTATGAAATTTCGAATATTGTTTTTGTTGTATTTTAGTTTCAATTGGTAAGTCAAACATTAATAAGATTCTCATATATTTAATATTCATCATATAAAAAATTAACTTTTGGTATTTCTCGTTCATTTACGAGATTGTCGATATAAATATCAATTGCTTGAGGAATAAAATATTTTTTATCAATAATCATGCATTTCTTATTAAACAATTTCAATATATTAGTTTTCACATCAATAATTAATATCTTCTCCTTTGATTGATTTACTTTGTAAACATACCAATCAATTAATGGTCGAAATTCCTCCATTAAATCACTTGATAAAGCAAAATAATTATCAAAAGATTTATGAAAAATTGATATTCTTGGATCTAAACCTTTTTTAATAATACTTCGACTAAAATACGAATATAGAATTGAGTAACCATAATTTAGCATACGATTAATATCACTATCTTGATTACGATTGAATTCTTTTCCATATAGCGTATGCCAATAAACTTTAGCGGCATGCCCTTCACGATTAGAAATATCGAAGGGTTTAATTTCTAATAAAATCTCATTAAAAAAATCACTATTAAATTCCAATTTAAAATGCTTTAAGATTTCGACTTGATTTAATATTTTATGTGTTACTATTTCTTTCCATTTCAAATGCTTATATTTGACATTTCAATTAATTTGTTTTTCCAAAATTTTTAATGAATTAAAATTGCCAATTTGTGGAACTATTAATGATGTTGGTAAATGCTTTTCGTTACAAATAATTGTTAAAATGTTATTTTTTGTCAATTGATTAATTAATCTAACTGTAACGGTAGTTTTTATATTGTCAAATACTACAACATCGACATCACATAATGGAATAGTGATCTTTTTAAATTCTTTAAATATTATTAAATTGTTTAAAAATAATTTAACTTGACTATTTGATTCAACATCAATTATTTTTCATCCCATGCGAAAGTAAAAATTAAAAACACTATAACTAAGAAGTTATAGCGTTTTAGGTTGATTTTACTCAACCGGTTACGACATAAAGTCTTATCCCGGTGCAGTAACACATTGTTGTTGCCTGTTAATCAATAAGATTAACATTAATATTATACACTATTTCCTTTTATATATGTTACCTAAAACATCAACATCACATATCTCATAAGTATCAAAAAAAGAATTGAGACTGATGAAACATCGTGGTGCTTCTTCAAGTTTTCCATTTTTTTCTTTCATGCGAATATGATCAATTGGTTTTATTTCAATATCATTTGCACTTTGTCTATACGACACATAATAAACAATTTCACTTGTATTACGATTGATGAATGTTTGTCCTTTTTTAACATTGAATTTAAAATTATGATCATCTAGATTGTATTTTGTCAATGCATCGGAATAACCTTGTTTTTTTATACATTTCTTGTCTTTAAATGTACATGTTTTGACATTTAATGGTATTACATATCAATTACCATTTTTTCCGTAGCAATCAATTGAAATAGATTGAAAAGATTTACGGATACACCCAACCTTTTTATCTTCAAAGTATTTATCTTTTTTGTTACCCAAAGAAATAAAAGAAATTTTTTTTATTTTGTGCTCAATATCATTTAACATAAATTTGATATAAACAGATTCCTTTTCATTGTATTCCGTCTCCATGTAATTTTGAAAAGGATTTTTACTACTATCTTTATTACAATCATAAATTTTTTTCAACTCTGCTAATTCATCTCCATTTAGTAAACATTTTGTTTTTTTGTTACCAAACAAATAATCAAAAATTTTACTATCAAAAATTCCAATTCTTTTTTTGAAATAAACATTATCGTTACCATCACAATAATAAGAATATGCTGTTTCATCAAAAAATCCACAATTGCTTTTTGTTATTAACATACGGGAAAACCTTGGTTTATTGTTTTCTATTCATTGTGATATCTTTCTAATTTTTGCTTCATTAAAACTTTCAGTAAGCTTCAATTTTTTATTAATTACTCTTTCTAGAGCTTTTTGTTTTTCCAAAAATATATTATCGGAAAAATTATTTATTTTACTTGAAATATATAACGAACTACATTTTCGAAATAGATTAACAAATTCGGGAGGAAGAATAGAAAATAGTGCGACTATTATTGCATCAATAGCATGGTGTTTAAAATTGTAACGATTCTTTTTAAAAGAAGATAAATTATATTTTTTGTCATAGCCAAACTTGTTGCGAAAAAATGCAGAAACATGTCCATTTATTGTAAAAATCCCTGGTTTATTGTTTAAATAGTAGGAATTATGTTCAAAAAAATCCAACAAACTTTCTAAAACAAATCTTGTTGTATAACGTGTATCCACTAATTTACGTTCAGGTAATTTACCCAAAATATCTGCTCCATCAGAACCTATTTTAAAATTTGCAATTTTTTCTTTATCAGGCAAAAATCATCCACTTTTATCTCTATTATTACTAAACCTGTTAGGTTTAAATGCCTTTACCATGCTAGTTCAAATAGATAATTTTCCTCATCGTTCATATGGAGTTTTTTGACCCTTATCTTGGTTATTTTCTTTTTTTGTTAACACTTTATTAGATCAAGAATTGTCGTGAAAATAACTATACGGGATAATATGATCCACTTCATGTTTTAAACTCCATTCGTATAATAAACCTTCCGAAGATGGTAATGGTTTTTCTATATCTTTACCATCATATGGATCTTTTCATCCTTGAGATTCGGCAAGAAGAAGTTTTTGCCTAATTTCTCGTTCAAATGTCTTATTAATATTCAAGTTGTCGACATATTCATTAATCGTTTTATTTTTTTGGTTATTTAATTTATTAAATTCATGTTCCCTTTTTCGCTTTTCAGCAGTATTATTATCACAACACATTTCAATTGAAATATTATCAATAATATAGTTAGAATATTTTTTAGATCGCAAAATAGCATTTATTACTTTGAATGTTTGTCTGACTGACCGTGCAACGGTTGGTGAAAAAATATTTTCACTAATTTTAAAGTGATTAATGTTAATACATTTACTATTGAAATCATGAAATTCTATTGAATTATTATTCACAAAAGGTGGTTGACGACAAATGAATTCTCAATTATGTCCTTGTTCATCATTAAACAAGTACGGAATAAACATATTTAATGCTTTACCTGAATAAGCAGAATATTTTTTACTTTTTTTGATATTGATAAAATCTTCATTTTTTATTAATTCTTCACCAGATTTATAACCATAATTGGTAATTACATCATGAAAAATTAAATCAATTTCTTTATACAATTTTTCACTATCTTTGCAAACAGAAACTAAGTGTATTAATTTGTTTATTTGATTGACATGAGTAAAATTTTCTTGTCATAATTTCTCAACAAAATCTATTGAGTTAATTCGCAAAAATTTTAATGCAAATTTTAATGTAGTAGTATCGGTAAAATTAGGTTCTTTCCCACTGTTCCTATAATAGATATCGTCTTTATCGCATCTTAAAATTTTTGCTAATTTTTGGCAAGTTAATTTTGTTTTTTTCTTATCAGGATTGAGCAATAAAACAAAAACTTCTTTTTTTTGCGCACTAGAAATGGTTTGTGTATCCCCATTAATCGCTAAATTCTGTAAATCGTTTAGTAAATTAAAAATTATTGCCGAAGCAGAATTCATTTCAATTCTTAATTCACGTTCACGTTTCACGGAATCAGAACCATCAAATCATTTGCATGTTCCCACTAGACAATCTCATAAATTATCACCTTTTTTCACAATTTTTTTAAAACCGTTATCATACTTTTCATATCATAAGCCATAGGGTGTAGGTGATTTTTCAGAACCGGGACCAATACTATAATCGCGATACATTGCAAATAATTGTAAATATTCTTTTTTGAACTGATTTGTTAATCAAAGTTGATTGTCCAAAACTTTACTTATTTCTTGCTTTCACCATGACATACGAAATGTATCATTTAATTTGCGATCTTGACAACCAAATTTATCAAATACTAATTTTTGCTTTTGTGATGGGAATAAATGACTAAATGTTGCCCTTATATTCGAATTATTTTTCACTCATTCAGGTAGATAATTGACATCAACATTACCCCTATCAGAATTATCATCTCGAACCAAATAACTAAAACCACGGTGCGATAAATAATGGTAGAGAATATAAATTAATTTTTCTCTTGTTAATTGAGATGATAGACCTCGAACTTTAACATCTCATGGTAATTCATTTTCCGTTTTTAATATTAACTTTATTTCTTCCTCGTTATTAAACGAAAATATGCTATTGTTCTTTAATATTAATTTAATAAATCTATTTTTACGATGTTGACGACGGTGTAACAATCGCCTTAATGAACGATGTTGTCGTCTAACTTGATTCTTTGTATTACCAGTTTTTTCCTCACATGCATCTTCAAATAATCTCACCCCATAATCGATAACATTGTAGTCGTTATCAATAATCGCTCATCCAACTGATGTTGTTCCAATATCTAAACCAATATTAACATGCTTTTTTTGTTGATTATTTAAATCGTTCATGAAATATATTTTGCTTATTCACCACTTAATATTTTACCCATTTAAAAAACGAAAAGAATTTTTTAATCATTTATCTGTGAAATATTTTTTCCTGATTTTTCAAATTAATTTATTAAATAATGCGATAAAATATAATTTTTTCGTAGAATAATGCTTATTGTTTCAATTAAAAAAATATTGCAAAATAAAATTAAACCAAAAATTATTTTTAGTGATGGAAAAAATCCATTATTAAAACAAGCAATTGAATCCTTAAAAAACTATATCGATCCGATTATTTTATTTAAAAAGAAAAATGACATTCCAAAAAAATTTCCTTTTAAAACTATAGCAATTGATACATTTGATTTAAACAAATATGCACAATTTCTTCATATTTTATCCGAAAAAAAAATAAGTTTTCGACAAGCTAAATTTTTAGTACAACAACCCAATTATCTCTGCTCATTAATGACAAAAATGAAAGAAGTTGATGCTCAAATTTCTGGTCTTAATTTTTTTTCCAAAGATGTTATCAAACCAGCAATCGAAATTTTAAAAAAAAATAAAAATGATTTTGTTTCTTCTATTTGTGTCTTGGAAAAAAATAAAGAATTAATGATTTTTTCTGATTGTGGTTTAAATATTTTCCCGAATTACCAGCAACGAGCAAAAATTGCGATTATGACCTGTGATTTTGCAAAAAACTTTTTGAAAATAAAAAAACCGATATGCTGTTTTTTAAGTTACTCGACAAATAATAGTGGTAAAGGTAAATTGGTTGATAATGTAAAAAAATCATGCTTATTAGCAAAACAAATGGCAAGAAAAACTAATTATGAGTTTCATGGAGAAATACAATTTGATGCTGCCTATAATCAACAAATTCGCACAAAAAAAATAAAAAATTGTCAATGAAAAACTAAACCAAATATTTATATTTTTCCGGAATTAAATTCGGCTAACATTGGCTATAAAATTGCACAACAACTAGGTGGATATAAATGTTATGGTCCGATACTATTGGGTTTATCGTCACCAGTAAGTGACTTATCCCGTGGAGCAACAATTAAAGATATTATTGGAACAATTATTTTAACAATAATGCAAATTAAAAAAAAATAAAAGAGTTGGTTATCTCTTTTATTTTATCAATGGCGGAAATGGTGGGATTCGAACCCACGCACCAATTACTTGATCTAACACGTTAGCAGTGTGCCCTCTTAACCACTTGAGTACATTTCCAAAACATATAGGATATATGTTTATTAAATGGTGGAAGTGGTGAGAATCGCACTCACTTCCATTGGATTTTCATATTTAAGCTTCTACAGTTTAGTTTTAATTTTAAGCTTCATTGGTATTCTTGTGTATTAAAACAAACACGATACCAAAATAGCTAATTGTTTTCATCTAATTTATTAGCCTCAATTAGATATATCACTTATTTTAAATCATTGGTGTTAAGTGAGAAAACACTAATGATTGCTAAATATTAACTAAGCAAGATTTGCATAGTAATAGTTATTTTGACCATAAAGTGGTAAGAAAGCTTTTTCTTCACACTTATGTTGATCTTGTTTTGCACGTATTTGTGCCTTAGCGATAAGGGGCAAACCCCACTGCAACTTAAACCAAAAATACAATGTCGAATCTTTACACTCCCATTTTTTATTATATAGGGATAATATAGGGAAAAATGCGAATATTTTTCGCACTTATTAGTGAAATAATTAGTAGCAAAAACGATATAATTTAGATATGGTGACAAGAAGTGTTGCAATTTCAACTAAAACAATAACATTAGGACAAATTTTAAAATTTAGTGGGGTGATTGATTTTGGAGCACAAGCAAAAAATTATCTTTTAAATAATAAGATTTTTGTTAATGGGAAACCTGAAAGAAGAAGAGGAAAAAAACTTTTTGTCAATGATCAAGTTTTAATTAATCGTAACTTTTTACTAAAAATTATTGAAAATCATAAGGGTGAATAATCATGGAAAATAAACAAACGCAAAGGAAAAATAATGAAAATAATGAATATGATGCTTCTAGTATTAAAATTCTTGAAGGATTAGAAGCGGTTAGAAAAAGACCGGGAATGTATATTGGGTCAACCGGAAGTGAAGGTTTACACCAATTAATTTGAGAAGTTGTTGACAACGCTGTTGATGAAGCAATGGCGGGTTTTGCCACAAGAGTTATTTTAACCCAACATAAAGATGGGGCAATTTCGGTTGATGATGACGGAAGAGGAATTCCAATTGATATTCACCCTAAAACCGGTAAATCAACGGTAGAAACAGTTTTGACAATTCTTCATGCTGGTGGTAAATTTGATAATAATTCCTATAAAATTTCTGGTGGTTTACACGGAGTTGGAGCATCATGTGTTAATGCACTAAGTAAAAGCATGAAAGTTTGAATTAACCGTGATTTCAAAACATACTTTGTTGAGTTTGCTAATGGTGGTCATACCGTTGCCCCATTAAAAGAAATTGAAAGTAATAATGAAAAAGAACACGGAACTTTCATCAAGTATTATCCTGATTTTACCATCATGGAAAAATGTGATTATGATGAAAATAAAATTATCAACCGAATCAAGCAATTAGCTTTTCTTAATAAAGGAATTAGATTAATTTATATTAATGAAAAATTAAACCAAAAAAATACTTTTGTTTATGAAGGTGGTTTAAAAGAGTATGTTGTTGAATTGAATAAAGATAAAAATCCTTTATCGGCAAATATTATCTATGGTGATATTAAACGTGATGTTTTAGTCAATAAAGAAACAGAAGAAACATATTGTATTGCTTGTGAAATTGCTTTCCAATATAACAAAGGTTATTCTAGTTCTGTTTATTCTTTCTGTAATAACATCCACACTTCCGAAGGTGGTAGCCATGAAGAAGGATTTAAATTTGCTCTTGCAAAAATAATTAATAAATATGCAATTAATAAAAAATTTTTAAAAGAAGGGGAAGGTAAACTAACAAAAGAAGATGTCATTGAAGGTTTAGTAGCGATTATTTCAATTAAGCACCCTAATCCTCAATATGAAGGACAAACAAAAAGAAAATTAGGTAATACCGAAGTGCGAACTTTAGTTAATAATATTACTTGTGAAATTTTTGAAAAATATTTGCAAGAAAATCCTGATGATGCTGGTTTAATTGTTCGCAAAATTATGTTAGCTGCCGAAGCAAGAAAAAAATCACAGGAAATTCGTGAAATAACACGAAGAAAAAGTCCTTTTGAATCAAATAATTTACCCGGAAAATTAGCTGATTGTTCGAGTAAAGATGTATCAATTTGTGAAATGTACATTGTCGAAGGAGACTCGGCTGGTGGTTCCGCAAAATTAGGTAGGAACCGTGAATTTCAAGCAATTTTACCATTACGAGGAAAAATTTTAAATGTTGAAAAAGCCGCTTCAAATAAAATTTTTGATAATCAAGAAATTGCTAGTTTAATCCATGCGATCGGAATTGGTGTAGCTTCCGAATTAGATATGACAAAACTACGCTATAACCGGATCATCATTATGACCGATGCGGATGTTGACGGTGCCCATATTCGAATCTTAATGCTAACTTTCTTTTTTCGTTATATGAAAAAATTAATCGAAGAAGGTCATGTCTATATTGCCCAACCTCCTTTGTATAAATTCGCTCGCGGAAAAAATGTTAAATATGCCTATTCTGACCAACAACTAGAAGAATTTAAAAAAGAAAATGGGGAAGCAAAATACACATTGCAACGTTATAAAGGTTTGGGGGAAATGAATCCGGAACAACTTTGAGAAACAACAATGGACCCCGTTCATCGTATTTTACTAAAAGTTACAATCGAAGACGCAATTAAAGCTGATCAGCAATTTGCTTTTTTAATGGGGCAAGATGTTGGACCAAGAAAAGATTTTATTGCTAAAAATGCAAAATTTGTAAAAAATATTGATGCTTAGAAAGGAAATAATTAATGGCTAATTCAGATAAACTAATTAAAGATCAACTAGCGACTAGTAATGAAAAACAACGAGAAATAACAAAGGAATTACAAACTTCTTTCCTTGATTATGCGATGTCAGTAATCGTTGCCCGGGCAATACCTGATGCCCGTGATGGTTTTAAACCGGTTCATCGTCGTGTTTTATTTGCAGCTTGAAATCTTGGTATGACTTCCAATAGTCAATACAAAAAATCAGCACGTTTGGTCGGTGAAGTAATTGGTAAATATCACCCCCATGGTGATGTTGCCGTTTATGATACAATGGTTCGTTTAGCTCAAGATTTTTCGTTACGTTATCCGTTAATTGATGGTCATGGTAACTTTGGTTCAATTGATGGTGATTCCGCCGCCGCTATGCGTTATACCGAAGCTCGAATGGCAAAGTTAGCGGATACAATGCTTGTTGATATCGATAAAGAGACGGTTGATTTTACGGATAACTACGATGCAAGTGAAAAAGAACCAGTTGTTCTTCCTGCAATTTTTCCTAATTTATTAGCTAATGGTTCAAGCGGAATTGCGGTTGGAATGGCAACAAATATTCCTCCACATAATTTAAAAGAAATTATTGGGGGAATAAAAGTTATTGCAAAAAATCCATCCGCAACTTGTGAAGAAATTATACAAGTGCTTAAAGGTCCTGATTTTCCAACCGCTGCCCAAATTATTGGTACACAAGGAATAAAAGATTATTTTTCTACCGGAAAAGGTTCAATTACCGTGCGAGCAAAAGTTGATATTGAACACTTAGATGGTGGAAAAAATCGGTTGATTGTTAAAGAAATACCTTATATGGTAAATAAACAGCAATTGGTTGAAAAAATTACCGAATTAGTAAAAAATGGTGAAATAAATGGTATCACTGATTTACGTGATGAATCAAACCATTTAGGAATTAGAATTGTTATTGAATTAAAACGTGGAATTATTCCTGAGATTCTTTTAAACAATTTATTTAAGATGACAAAATTGCAAACAAATTTTGCGGTTAACATGTTAGCTCTTGTTGGTGCCGAACCAAAAATGCTAAATATTAAATCAGCTTTGCAAATTTATATCGACCACCAAATTGATGTTCTTATTCGTAAAACAAAATTTAATTTAAAGATCGCACAAAATCGTTTGCATATTTTAAATGGTTTACTTATTGCTTTAAAAAATATTGATGCCATCATTAAATTAATTCGTAATGCTCCAAGTGATAAGGCAATTTTAGAGACATTAATAGATAAATATCAATTATCATCGGCGCAAGCAAAAGCCATTCTTGAAATGAAATTGCGTTCATTGTCAATGATGGAAAAGACAAAAATTGTCAATGAAGTTGATAAATTAAACAATGACGTTAAAAATTACAATAACCTTTTAAATAGTCATGACCAACAAATCGATTTTATCATTCACCAATTAGATGAATTAGCAAAAAAATTTGGTGATGAACGAAAAACAGAAATTGTTGTTGATGGTATCGCATCAATTAATAACGAAGATTTGATTCCGATTGAAGATATTGTGATTACAATGTCAATTAATGGCTATTTAAAGCGAATGCCAATTAATACTTTCCGTAACCAAAAACGTGGTGGTGTTGGTGTAACGGCAATGCAAGTTCATAGTGATGATAATGTCATGAAATTAGTTACAGCTAATACCCATACCGATATTTTAATTTTTACAAATTATGGTAAAGTCTACCGCTTACGTGGTCATGAAATACCTGTTGGTTCGCGGCAAGCTAAAGGTGTACCAGCAATTAATTTTTTACAAATTGAGAAAAATGAAAAAATTGTTACAATTTTACCAATTAAAGAATATTCACCAAATCTTTCATTAATGTTTGCCACAAGCAAGGGAATTGTGAAAAAAACTGCTTTGGTTGAATACCAACATATTAACAAAACCGGTAAAATTGCTATATCGCTAAAAGATGAGGATAAATTATTTGATGTGAAATTAGTTAGTGATGATGATGAAGTGTATTTAGGAAATGTAACTGGAAAATTAGTACGCTTTAAAGCCAATCAAATTCGTAACATGGGCCGAACTGCTATTGGAGTTCGTGGAATTAAAATTGATCAAGGTTATTTGGTTGGTTTTAGTACTTCATATCTTGGCGGAAGTAAAATTTTATCAATTGGGGAAAAAGGAATTGGTAAAATTAGTGATGTTAATTTGTATCGTTTGACTAATCGTGGTTCCAAAGGTGTAACCACCCTAAAAATAACACCAAAAACAGGAAAACTTGTCTATACAACAATTGTTAATGGTAACGAAGATATTCTTTTACTTACAAAAAAAGGAAATGTATTAAAAACTAATTTAACCCCATTTAACGATCGTGGACGAGCAACATCAGGGGTTAAATTAATTGTGGTTGAACAGGATGATAAAATTGTTTCTGCTGCTGTTTTTGCTCAACCAACTAACGATTAGATTAAAACAATATTTATTTTGCCGATTTAAAACTTAAGATAATAAAAGAAAGATGATTATTAGAAAAAAAAATAATTATTTAGCTGGAATTTCGGGTGGTCCAGATTCGATGGCCCTGCTTAATAAGTATAAAGATGTAATAAAAGTGGTATGTCATATCAACTATCATAAACGTAAAAATAGTGATTTTGACATGAAAATTGTCCAACAATATTGCCAAAAAAATAACATAATCTTTGAATGCTTACATATAAGTAATGATTATTATGAAGAAGCAACCGAAAAAAACTTTCAAACTTTAGCGCGCGATCTTCGTTATAATTTTTTCGTAAAAATTGCTTCTAAATACCAAATTTTCAATCTATTAATTGCCCACCAATTTGATGATTTTTTGGAAACAGCAATCATGCAACAAAATAAAAAATCAATGAATTTCTATTATGGAATAAAAAAAATAAACCACTATAAAAATTTAAT
>CADAPK010000004.1 GCA_902789825.1 uncultured Ureaplasma sp.
AACTTTGCAAAATTTGAAACAAAAAAGACTAATTTACTAACAAAACACAAATTTTTTGAAAATTTTGGTGTTGTTTTAAATAAAAAAAAATGATGTATTTCAATTGTTTTAATTGAATTCTTTTTGATGTCATTATTTATTGGTGTGGCAAGTTTTTTAATTAAAAACATTAAACCATTGTTAGGCCATAATGGTTTATTTAATGGACCAATGAATTTTTCTTATTATCAAAAAATGGGAAAAGTTGGTTATATTTTTTGTATTATTTGTATTTGTCCTTTTGCGCTTCCTGTTTTGTATTTAATTTCTTCTTTCTTTATTGGAATTAACCAAGTACTTATTTCGAAATCATTCCACTTATTTTTTATTTTTACGATTTTGCTATCTTTTTTAATGTTTTTTTTCGCTTTAGTTTTTACTTTAATTCCTCTTTTTGAACATTGGGGATTTGTGAAAAGTTAAAAAATACTTATATTTTTTTAATTTGTGAAAATAGAAGAAAAAAGTAATAATCTGGTAAAAAAAGATTAATTGTAAATTTTAAATTTTACAATAACAACTTTCAATTTATTGTATTTCAATACGTCTTAGTTCTAAGGCATTAAATTTATCTCGATGCTTTTTAATGTTTATGAGCATTCGAGAATTAAATTTAAAATAAACAAAATTTTCCATCAAATTGTAAGCAGCAAGATTTAGAATTATTTTTGATTTAATAATTTGTCCATTATCTTTAAATGTAATTAAGTGTCTGTCAAATAATTTGTCATGCAAATTACACAATAACAATACATTGTTTTTGTCCTTTATTTGCATTATTTTTTCATCTTTAGATAATAAATCATCATTGATAATTTCATTAACTGGCACAATATGTGAAACTACTAAGCATTCTTTAACATTAATATCACAATTTTTTATTTGGCATTTTTTTTCGTTTTTCAACATCTCTTTTCTTATGTAATTTCTCGCACGCAAGACAAGCTTTACCAATTCGTTGTATTTAACACCATTTTTTTGATGTTTTTCATGTAATAATTTTCTCATAGATAAATTAATTTGATTTTTATATTCATCGAAAATAATGGAATTTAAAAAATCGCTTAAATTACTTGGATGTACAATTCAAACATTTCTCCTACTATTTAATAATGTTTTTTTATTTTTTAAAACATCTAACATTTGTTCCAAATTAACTCATCGTGATGATGCAGAATAATTTACTTTATTCGGTTTAAACAAAATATCATCAGTCACTTTAGATGTATATATTTCACAAGGCGATATTATCAAATATACATAATTGTTTTCTTTAATATTATGCTTTTCATCAAGTTCAAAATATAAATCAACTACTAGACATCCTTCATAGTTTTTTATAAGATTTCTAAAAGGTGATAAATGGAAAGGAATGACTACTTTTTTTTGAGACTTGTCATATGTTATATCTTTACCTCCTCCATCGGTATGTTCAACAAAAACATTATAGAATTTGTCATTAATTTCATAAATAAATAAATTCTTTTTCACCGAATGTTTTATAATCTTTGCTTTTGCATCATTTTCAAATTTTTTTGCAAAAAAATTTTTATCATAAAGATTATTTTTTTTATGGTCATTTAAAGGATGGATTAAATCACTTTTATCAATTTTTCCATTAATGATGTCTATATACTTAAACATAATTTAATAGTTCTTTTTCAACTATAGAAACGATATTCAAATTTAATGAATTTCCTAATTGCTTGTAGGAATAGTAATTATTATTCTTTTTTGGATTTATTTCGTTATACAATTTATATTTTTCTGGAAAACTTTGCAGACGTGCACATTCTCTTGGTGTTAAATGACGTCATTGCTTTTTAAAACGATCAAAAATTAATGTTGTTTGAACGATAGCAACAAGAGTAGGAAATTTTTTAAATTTTTTACATCTTATTCCTGATTGGCGTAATGTAATTATTGCTTGCTTCAAATCATTATTTTCTCTTCCCATTTGTCATTCAAATTTTTGCTCTCGTAATTTTCATAAATGTGTTTTGTGTTTTTTCATTCATTTATCGATAAAAAATTTATTTAATTTATAAAAATCATTCATTTTCATCAAGTAGTCATTTTTTCATTTTGGATTCTTTTTTGAAAAAATTGGATTAATCATTTGATTTAATCAAATAACAGGGATAGTTCTATTTTCTGGGAATTTAACATTTTTAACAAATTCCTCTCATGCTTGAAAAACACTTATTAAATAATGATCTCTAGCATTTTTTGGATTTAGAAAGTATTTTGTTTCTACATTTGTATCTAAAAATTCTTTTTCAATTGTTTCTCTTGTGTGATTGTATTTTTTAAAATATTTTCTAAAATCAAAATTTAAATATTTTGTTGGTTTTTCCATTTTACTACGTAAAATCCCAGGTATAAATACACGATATCTTTCTTGTGGAATATTTAGCATGTGGGGAGATAAAATTAATGGTTTTTTTGGCACAGCATATCCTAGTTTGTTTAATTCATTCATAATTTTTTTTCACGTTTTACCTTTTTTATGATTTACCAAATATTTAACATTTTCTAAAATAAAATATTTTGGTTTTTTTTCTTTTAATATCTTTGCAATATCAAAGAACAATGTACCACGAATTTTATCTAAAAATCCTCGCTTTTTCCCAGCATTAGAAAAACATTGACATGGAAAACCAGCAAACAAAAAATTATGATCCGGAACTTGTGAGCAATGAGCATCGATATCTCGTATATTTAATATTTTTTCATTGTTACCAAAATTTGTTTTATATGTTTCAATAACATGTTTATCTATTTCTGCAACAAGTACACATTTAGTTTTTATTTTTTTCTCTTTTGCAATTTTCTCTAAAACAATCCTAAAACCACCTAATCCAGCAAAGAGATCTATAAATTTGATTACCATTTCTTATGTAGATTATATTTTAACATAACATCATGTTATTTTATAATGTATGCGAATAAAATTAGTTTTTTGTTATTAATTATTTTTAAAATATATTAAGTAATATATGAGCAAAGATTATTATAAAATTTTAGGAATTGCTACGAATGCTTCTAAACAAGATATTAAAAAGCTTTTCGAAGATTAGTGATGAAATATCATCCTGATCGCAATAAAACATTAGATGCCGAAGATAAATTTAAAGTAATTAATGAAACTTATTCAGTTCTTTCTAATTCTTTAAAATGTCAAGAATACGATCCCCTAAATAATTGGAAAAACAAGAAAAAACATTTATTTATAAAATTAAATAATTTTTATATAAAAGACAAGATTAAAGTTTAGAAAAAGTTATGATATTGTTTTATGTCTACTATATAAACTAGTAATGTTAATAATATTACAACTAAAAATTATCAATTTGTTACCAAAATTAAATAATTATTATAATTGTCAAAATATTGTTTTGTTTTAAAATATACATTTCTAATACTGTTATCTTATAAAAGAGATAAAAGATTTTACTTTTCTATTCTATTTGTATTTAATAATTAAATATATCGTAATATATAAAAAAATTTTGTAATTTATTTTTTGAAACGAAAATTTTGATCATACATTAAATAAGTTTTAAATGAATATTTTTATAAGTCTATTAGAAAAACCATAATAATTTTTAGTTCATAGTTTTGGAATAAATTTTTTGATTTAAATAATTAATTGCATAATTTAGTGATATAAAACTAAGTATCCATTCACCATAATTAAAATAATTTTGTTAGATTTCTACATTTTTTAATACATTATGATATATGATTAAATTAATGGGAGTATGAGTATAGATGTTATTGACGAAAGTTCAAAAGTTTAGTTTATATTTATTTTCAAAATATAAAATAGATTCAATTTTAAAAATTCAAAAGATTCTTTTTTTCTTACGAGTCTATGAAAAGAAAAAATGGGGAAAAGAAAAAGAATGAACATCTCCTATTTTTGATGAAGAAAATGAAAATTTTCAAGCATGGATGTATGGACCAGTAAATGTAGATTCATACTATTTTATGCGACCAAAATTTTACGGTATGGGTGATGAATCAAATGATGATATTTTGGTTAAATTTAAATCAGAAATAGAGAAATATAAGAAATACGAAGAAAAATTAAAAGCATATGAACCTATTATCACTAAATTAAATGAAATTGATGCACAAAAATTAGTTTATTATTCACATCATAATGTTGAATATAAAAATGTTAGAGGGCCTTTAAAAGAATTTGAACCTTGTGACAAGGTGTTAGATGAAAATAAAAAAGATTTTATATTATTTGATAATGAAGTTAAAGACGATGTTAGTGAAATCCTCTCTGATATCAAATAAATTTAACAAAATATCTACAATAAAAATTGATTGAACATATTGATTAGAATATAGGAAAACAAAAGTTTGTATCAATAATGAATTAATCGATAAGTACTTATCAAAATTAAATAAAAATTTGCAGGAGACGATAAAAACTGACAGATATTTTCATGATTTTTCTTTTGATAATGAAGCTGATGATATCGAGGATTTTGATATTAAAATCAATGAAATGAAGAAAGAACTTGAAAAAAATAATCCATTAATTTTTCTTAATTTTGAAAAAATTCGTACGGATAAAATAATATATCGTATTCAAATTATTCATTCTCTATTTTCATTTTATAATTCCGAAAAAGATAAAAAACCATATCTTATTATTTCAGGAGAAATTAATGATAATAAAAATGCAAATGTAGTTGGCTTTTTGGAACAATCTCTCCCTGTTAATGAAATAAAGAGTACTTATAAAGATTCAGTTCGTATATTTTATCTTTTTAATATTAAAAATGAAATTATTAATGAGAAAATTGAAGAAACTATCACTCTTTTTCCATTATTTATTGATGCTAAACATCAAATTATTCCATCATCATTATCACAAATCAAAATGTTAGAAATTCTTATTGGTTTAATGGTTAATAGTAATGTTAAAACACTAGTTGATTTAAAAAAAATTTTACATGATAAATGAATGGATAAAAATTGAATTGATACTAACAAACAATATGTAAAAAATTTAAAAAAATTCTATAAATACCACAAAATTTCTGAATTATGAAAGTCAATAAAATTAAGAGATGATATGGAAAAATTTATAAAAAATTTATTTAAAGAATACAATATTACGAAATTAAATTAATCAATAAATTTTTCTTCACATATTTTGAAATAGTATTAAATACTTCTTTTGCTATATCAATCGTTACTTTTAAAAAATCATTTTTAGTAATGTTTTTTCTTGAAAATAAAAACTACAACTATTTCGTTTGCTATCATTTGTTATCATTTTATAACATGTGTGATATGCAAATTAATTCTATTTAACCTATCTAATTTCTACTATTATATAACTTGGTCAAAAATTGAATAGTCTTTTGCAAAATCACACATCCTAAACCAAAACAAACAAATGAAAAAATTCCTTCATCTTTTAACATGTACACAAGTTAATAATTCTTTTATTTATTAATCAAAACCAAATTTATCTATCTTTTCATATTTTAAAAGAACATTAAACTAAAAACTACTTAGTGTAGCAAAGAGATCTATAAATTTGATTACCACTTCTTATGTAGGTTATATTCTAACATAACATTATGATATTTATAGTGTATGCGTAAAATTAGTTTTTATTATTAATATTTTTAAAATATATAAGTGATACATGAGCAAGGTTATTATAAAATTTTAGGGCCTACTGCGAATGTTTCTAAGCAAGATATTAAAAAAGCTTTTCGAAGATTAGTGATGAAATATCATCCTGACCGTCGTAATAAGGCATTAGATACCGAAGATAAATTCAAAGTAATTAATGAGGCTTATTTAGTTCTTTCTAATTCTGTGAAACGCAAGAATATGATCATCTAAATAATTGAAAAAATAAGAAAAACATTATAAGATTTATTGATTTTATCAATTACATTCCATTCTTTAACAAACATTATTATTGATTTAAATACAAAGGTAAGTAGGTGATTTTCAATATTTTTTGTTCTAAAAAAGGTAATATTTGCTATGTCAATGAGCAAAAGAATGCAAAAATAAATTTTTTACCGACAAATCGTTTTCAAAATAATACTACTAATCTCATTAAAAAAATTATAATTGTAAATTTATATTAAATAGTTACCAATAAAATGCGATATATTTTGGCAATGAAAAAAATTAAAGAAATATTTTATTACTTTATTTTACTTATTTTCAATAAAAACTAATTTTTATCAAAATAATCGAATTATTAGTAAATATCTCAATTAGAATTATAAATTTTAAGAACACAAGTTTATTAAAATATTTTGTTTATATTCTTATAACTTCGTTTAAAAAACAAATTTATTTATAAACATTTTTTGAAAAATATGTTTTCATATAGTCAAAATCTTTTTTATCAATCCTTACTTTATAAGTACGATATATTTGTTCGTATTTATTAATTGCTTTGATGATTTGATTTTTATCTAAAGTATGTGATTTTGCTTTTGTAAGGACAAACGATAATGGATTTAAATCACTTGCATAGTCTTTTCGTTTTAAAAGTCGTGCTTCTAATAATATTGTTCCTCGGCCAGAAAAAGGATCATAAATTGTATCCCCTTTATTCGTATATTTATTTATTAGTTTATGAACTAATTTAGCGGGATACATTGCGATGTATGAACAAATTTCATGTAATTTGTTTTTTTGGAATGGAATTTCAAAATTATCGCTAAACAAATGGTTTAGTGAAATATTTTTATATTCTTATTTGGTAATCATATTTATATTTTAGCTTGTATTTCTTTGATTATTTACATTAATAAATAAGTATTACGAATACGAAAATAATATTTTTGCTTGGATAACTTATCAAATTTATCTAAAAATTGTCCAACATATAATATAGTTAAGTTGATATGGTATATGACGATATAAAATTAAAAAAAGTTGAAAAATTTAGTTTGTATTTATTTAAAGAGTGAGGTATAGATTCAATTTTAAAAATACAAAAGATACTTTTTTTCTTACGTGTATATGAAAAGAAAATGCATTTATACGAAGAGAAAGAAAGTGATGTCTTTTCCGATTCTCCTATTTTTGATAAGGGTAATCATAATTTTCAAGCATGAATGTATGGTCCTGTGAATATTGTTTCATATTATTTTATGCGATTAAAACTTTATAGTAACGAGCAAGAAAGTAATGATGATACTTTAATTGAGCTTAAAGATGACATAAAAAAAGGTACATTTAATAAATATAAAAGTATTATTAGTAATTTAAAAGATATGGATTCACAAGAATTAATTGAGATATCACATCACAATCATGAGTATAAGCGTGTACGAGGGAATTTGGATGTGCTTGAACCATGCAAAGAAGTATTGGATGAAAATAGCGAGGGATTTAAAATATTTGATGATAAATTTAATACCAAAGTTAATGAAATTTTTTGTATCGAGAATGATTGCAATGACAATAAATAGAAGTGGACAAACATCAAATAAACATAGAAGTTAAGATAAATCATTTTTTTGCTTATAACGATACACACAAAATACAAATTAATCGTGATGAGATTAAAGATAATTTTGATGAATTATCCAAAAAATTAAATCGAGAAGAAGTACAATCGTTCGCAAAAAACAATTTTAGATTTAGTAATGAAGTTAATAATAATGATGTTTCAAAAAGAATTGAACACATGGAAAGACAGATAAAAAATGTTATATCTATATCAAAGTTAATAGGTAATTTTTATTTTAAGAGAATTTATCACGATAATATTGAAAAACGTATTATGTTTGTTCATGCATATTTTTCAACTAAATTAAGGAAAAGTTCGCTTTCATTTCACGATTATCTTGAATGTTCCGAAAGATGTTTTTTCGTTGAACAATTTCTTTTGCAACAAAGAGGAAATCAAGATAAGAGAGACTATCATCTTGGTAAAATTAGGATTTTTCATTTGGTTAGTATTAGTGACAATAATATTACTATTATTCCATTATTCGTTGATAGTAATCATCAAATTGTTTCTGGTGGTGTAATACCATTAGACAAAATTATTAATATTGTTGATAATATTATTACATTAGAAAAAAAATACGAGCCATCATTCACTATTCAAAATTTATATGATAAGTATCCAGAATTAAAAAAAGAAACATGAAAAATTACTAATCCTCATCTTTTTTGTAAGGGAATTGTTGATTATATAAGAAGAATTATTAAAAAATAGACTAATATTTTAATAATGAAATTCATAAAGATGCTAAAACCAAAATAATTAGTTAATTCAAATAAATTTCTACATATTTTTTAAAATAGCTTAGGAATAAATAATATTAAATAATTATGTGAGAATAGAAGAAAAAATTTTATTGTTGAACCGTGATTTAGCGGTTAGGCAAGTATATCGCATATCTTTTTAGTTAGCATAATAAAGTTATAGCTAAAATTAACATTTTTTGGTCTCTATGATACTTAATTGTAGTATCAATAGCCAAATCTTTTAGAATGTATATCGAATGATATTAATTTGGTTGAACAATTAGATATTTTATTCCATCATCAATCATATTTTTATTATTAATTATTTTGTTTTATATAAATTTTTCACTACCATATTTTGAAAAATAATATAAAATACTTCGTTTGCAATTTCATACATTATTTTAAAAAATCATTCTTTAATAATGCTCTTTTCGTAAAATAGAAACTGCCTGAGCAACATTTTGCATTATATGTTCGAAAGAGAATAATATTATTTAATTTTGAAAACTCAGCCATTGTACTAACACGATCTAATAATGAATGAATTTTCATCAAAATCGCTTTCAGAACCAGAACAAACAAAAGGGAAAATTTCTTCATCTTTCAATCATGTTTGCAAAACCTATTAATTTTTTCCTAAACGTCTAATTGCATTACTTTCTGCTCGTCTCTTTCCAACTTCTTTTATCATTCGATCATTTGTTCCTTGCAACTTTTGTTGCGCAACACGAATTGGATATTATTTTCTTTTTTATTAAAAAAATGTGATATTCCACCATCCAACACAATCGTGCTTGTTTCAAAGTCATATAATCAATCTCATTTCTTTTTAAAACATTAAAAGCACAATTCATGAAATTAATTAAAAACTCTTTATAATCGGCAAGACCGTGATGATCATCTAATTTAATTTCCTTTTTAAATTATCTTTTTCATAACCTAGTAATCACATTCTGATCCAATTTTCACTTGTGCAGTTAAAGATGTTTAAATAAGGAGGAGAAGTAATAATGCAATCAAATTTTTTATTTTTAAAAATTTTATTGCAATTTAATGCATTACCATTTTTTACTTCACCAACTAATAGATCTTTATGATCAAAGTGACCAATGTTAGAAAAACTTCGTTCAACTTTTTTTCGCAATTTTTCAAAGACATTTTCATTTGTTGGAAAATGAAGATTATGTTGTTTAACATAATTATCGACATAATTTTTTGCCATGTAATTAGTATTACTCATACTAATTGATAAATAAGAGGAAGTTCCATCTTTTCGTGTTGGGCCATGTAAAATACCTAATAAGCAAGATAAAATAAATGTATTAGTGTTATCTAATACCTTTCATTTCTTTCTTAATATTTCTTTTAAAAAACAAATTTGTTTATAAACGTTTTTTGAAAAATATGTTTTCATATAGTTAAAATCTTTTTGATCAATTTTTACTTTATAAGTACGATACATTTGTTCATATTTAGTAATCGTTTTAATAATTTGATTTTTATCTAAAGTATGAGATTTTGCTTTTGTAAAGACAAACGACAATGGATTTAAATCACTTGCATAGACTTTTCATTTCAAAAAGTCGCGATTCCAATAATGTTGTTCCACGTCCAAAAAAAATGATCATAAGTTGTATCTCCATTATTCATATATTTATTTGTTAATTTATGAACAAATTTTATGTAATTTGTTTTTTGGAATGAAATTTTAAGATTATTGCTAAGCAAACAATTTAGCGAAACATTTTTATATTCTTGTTTGGTAATCATATTTATATTTAGTTTGTATTTTTTTTAATTATGAATATGATGAGTGGTAATTCATACAAGCAATTTATCAAATTTCAACAAAAAAATAGCATATTTATAATATAGTTAGTTGAGATAATAAAAAATGGAGCTAAAAAAAGTTCAAAAGTTTAGTTTATATTTATTTTTAAAATATAAAATTGATTCAAATTTAAAAATTCAAAAGATTCTTTTTTTTCTACGTGTTTACGAAAAGATGAATAAGATCACTAATTCTCCTATTTTTGATAAGGGTAATCACAATTTTCAAGCATGAACTTATGGTCCCGTTTGTGTCGATTCATACGATTTTATGTGTAAAATTTTAAATACGGATGAAGAAATTAATAATGATTTTCTATTGAAAGATAATGAACAATTCAATAAATATAACAACGTGATAAACAATTTAAATGAACAAGAACCATATCAACTTGTTGATTTGTCACATCAAAATTTGGAATATATTAATGTTCGAAAAAAAGCTAATATTGAACAATGGCAACCTTGTTGTTTACCATTGGATGAAACTTCAGATGATTTCAAAAATTTTGGTGATGGTAATAGTAAAATAAAGAAATTTTTTATGATAAAGTAGTGTGGTAGTTGACATCAAAATTTTACGAAATTATTTTTGTGAGTATAAGATTTCATCATTTTCTTTATATATCAAACCATATGGTATCACTTTTCATAACAAAATTCCTAGGAAAGATATTTTTGGAAACGAGCAATTTAATGATAAAAAGGAATTTACCACAATGCTCAATAATTTTATCGCAAATATAAAGAATAAAAAAGACGATTTATCACATTGATTAAACAAATTCTGTTTTAAAAAAATATATGTCAAAAAACATATTAAAATTATTTTGCATGTGTACGAAAATATTTGCTTTGAGATTAATAAAAGAGATAATTATTTATATATTTATCGAATATTTAATGCTGACAAGGAAAATAATTTTTTAGTTGAGGCTCGATTTGAGGATTGGACTAAAATTTCTCGTGTCTATTTCTTGTTTCAATTTTTACCATTATATGGAGTTTGCATATTACATCCATTATTTGTTGATGCGAGTCATATTTGTTGTAATACTGAAAAAGATTATCAAGTTAAGGAATTTCTTGAAAATTCAAGTAACTTCTTTGATTAATAAAAATATTTCGTAACAAATTACTATGTGGAATGAATAAAATCTTAATATTGTAAAATATTGATCTTTAATGATAAATATTTTTTCATTATCGATTAATTTTTATGAATTTTTCTTTACCATATTTTGAAAAGTAGTACATGATGCTTCTATTTGCAATTTTCAACATTATTTCTAAATAATCATTTTTCAAAAATCCTTTTTCTTGAAAATAAAAACTACCTGGTGTTCTTTTTGCATCATTTGTTTGATAGAGATTAATATTGTTCAATTTTGAAAATTCCGCCATCGTAATCACACGATCCAAAATGGATGATTTTGGTTCGAAATCACATCCTGAACCAAAACAAACGAATGGGAAAATTGCTTCATTTTTCATTCATGTTCGTAATCCAATTAAATTTTTTCCCAATCGTTCTATTGCATTCCCTTTACTTTGTTTTTTTCCTGTTTCTTGTACAATGCGGTCATTTGTCCCTTGTGATTTTTGTTCTGCGATTAAAATAGGATATTGTTTCCCCTCGTTATCAACAATGTACAATATTCCCCCATCGGGTTTAATGGTACTTTTTTCAAAGTTATAAAATCAAATTTCATTTGGATAAATTTTTCTCAATTTTGCAACAATGTCTTTTAAATAAATTTTTGTATCATGGTAAAGATTTATTTTTCCATTGTATTCCTCTTGTAATTTTATTTGTATTTGTTTAACACAACCAACAATGAGTTTATCCATTTTATTTGCAGTTTTTGTTAATGTTTTCCCGCCACCAATGGTCATTAATTTTTTGCTTAATTGATCACTATTTGACATGTTTCCCTCTTTCTTCATTTTGTTTGCATCGCATTGCTTGTCATTTCTTTTTATTGAATATTTTCACACCTTTAAAATTAGTAAACATCCTTGAAGGAATGAAATTTTGTTTAGCATTATTATTTTTCACATGGACAAATATTAAATCCTTTGGTAAGAAATTATTACCACAAACATATGAAGTGTTAAAAGAAGAAGGAAAACCATTGAAACTAATCCGTTTATCAACAATTAATAATTGACAAGGATGTTGAGCAAAATAATTGCCAATAATTTGGTAATTCAAGGCCATAATATTCATTAACATTGCTCATGGCTTTTTTAATTGATTAAGTCTTTTGAAAACTTCTAATTTTCTACTAAAAGGTGGATTTGATAATGCAATATCTCAAGTCTTAGGTTCATATTTGAAAAAATTCTGACCTGTTTTAATATGAGAACAAATATATTTAAATTTTAATTTGCGACAAAGATAAGCAAATTCACTATCTTTTGTATCGAACGGTAACCAAATGATTGGTTTACTCTCTCTCTCTCTCTCTCTCTCTCTCTCTCTATTCTCTTATAAAGATTAACCAAATATTTTTCAACCGCTTCAACTAATATCTTAGGAGTATATAGCTCATCATTTTTATTGGCACAAGCATGTTTTATAGAATAAGCCATTGGTTCATTATATAAAATTTACTTGTGAGATTAATTACTAATTTTTATAAATAAAAACATTTTAAAACGGAATAAATTTTTTGGTTTTTTAAATTAATAGCATTTATATTCAAAAACCATTACATTATAATTTGAATAAAGGTGTGCTATTATCAATTATGACAACAATAAAGAAAAGCGTTGAAAAATTCAGTTTGTATTTATACCTTAAACATCGTGTTAATTCAAATTTAAGAATTCAAAAAATTCTTTTTTTTCTACGAGTATATGAGAAGAAAAACAATATTAAAATTTCTCCTATTTTTGATAAAGAAAATAAAAATTTTCAAGCTTGGGTTTATGGACCAGTGGATATAGATTCTTATAATTTCATGCGATATAAATTAATTCATGAAGAAGAAATTGAAGCAGATTTTTTAAGTGACGATGATATCAAGTTGTTTGAGAAGTACGATAAAATAATCAATAAATTAAATGAATGCGAATCTAATAAATTAATTGATTGATCGCACCAAAATTTGGAGTACATCAATGTTAGAAAAAGAAGTGGCATTAAGGAATGGCAACCATGTTGTTTGTTTTTAGACGAGTCAACTCCTGATTTCGTGAGTTTTTTAGAAGTTGCTAATGAAGAAATTAAAGAAATTTTGCGATTTTAATGATGTAAATTATGATTGAGGTTGTTTGGGATTATTGGTGTGAATATAAATCTATCTCTTTCGTAATCAACAATCTACCCATTAGTTTTTTTCATAATAAAATTCCTAAGAAAAATTTTAAGAATAAATTAGATTTTTATGAAGCGATCAATATCTTTAAAAAAGACATGAAGAATATTAATGATTGGTATTTTTGATCGTGCAAATTTCGATTTGAGCGTATACATGTGGAACGACATATTGAAGCAATTAAACTTATATATGAAAAGATTTGTCAAAACCAACAAAAATCCATGGAAATCTTACAATTATTAAGCGACGGTGATTACGGTAATTGTTTCTTTCTTGAATCGCATTGTTATGATTGGTCAAAATCTTGTTACATATTTTGCTTATTTAATCTCTCTTCGAAAAAAATATATCCATTATTTATTGATGTTAATCATGTTTGTTGCTATAGTTATCAATCGAATAGAATTGGAAAACAAGAAGAATTTTTAAAAGAAGTAGATAACTTTCATAGTTAAATAAGAAAATTAATTTTGTCTCTGTTTCGGTTGTGCTTGCGAATTAAAATTTTAGTAAGAAGCAATTTTAAATTAAGAAATTATGAATTAATAGTTATTCTCTTGTCTTTGATAATTAATTTTATTCTTTTTCACATAAGCATTAAGGATTTTGTTTAGTGAAAAATTTAAACAAAATCCAAAATTCAAAAATTTTATAAACCACTTAATTAAACTATTTTTTGAATTTAATTTATAAATTTTTTTAAATAAATCAAGAAATTTAATTGTAATTTCTTGCTTTGTAAGTGTTCGTTTAACTTTTGCATCAATGTTAAAAATTGGATTTATTTTTTTCATAAGACATAATGATGTGATAAAATGCAAGCCATCGACGTATTCTTCCAAAATTTTTTCTTTTGGACCACTTCCTTTAATTGACCAAAATTTAAAACTTTTAACTTCATTCGCCAATTCAGCCAATTCAACAAACAAAGCCAATTTTGTTTCCATAAATACTTTTTTGTATGTTAGTTGATGTTTTTTGTGAATAAATTCATCAAACTTTCTTTGCCGTTCAAATAATGCATTCAAATTAATTTTCATCATTACTTCTTATACCAAAAAAAGTTAATGAATTCCCCAATAAGAGTTTTTGTAAGTCATCGTGTTTTAATTTTTTAACTAAATACTCATAAATATATTCTAGATAGTATGGTCTATTCGTTTCTCCACGATGGGGGATAGGTGTAGCATAAGGAGCATCGGTTTCGATTAATAAACGATTGGAAGGAATCAAAGTTAGTGCATCATTAATTTCTTGACTATTCTTAAAAGTAATGACACCAGACAAAGATATATAGTAATCATGAGCAATTATTTTTTTGCATATTTCCTTATCCCCTGTAAAAAAATGAATTAAAACTTTACTTGTTTTGTTGTGTAATTTCAAAAGTTCAAGACAATCATTCATGGCAATCGTTTTTTGATCGCGAACATGAACGATAATTGGTAAATTATATTTATTTGCCAATTTTATTTGCTGAGTGAAGAAAAGTTTTTGTTGTTTTATAGTTTCATTATTTGGTTTTTGATAATAATCTAAACCAATTTCACCACATGCAACAATATACTCTTTGTTTGATAGATACAATTCTTCCAATCGCTTGATGTCAGAAATATTTTGTATCTCATACGGATGTATCCCAATTGCTGCTTTAATTATGTTTGGATATTTTTTTGCCTGCGCAACAGCAATACAACTATCTTTATAATTAGTTCCCACACAATTTAAAATTATTTTTTTTTGCTGACAAATTTTAATAATTTCATCAAAATTTTTAATCAACATTTGCGAATTTAGATGGCAATGTGTATCATATAAACGAATATTTTTAGACATTATTAAGACATTATAATAAAAGAGTTATACAATGGCAAAAGATTGCTCGAGTGGCGGAACGGCAGACGCGATAGACTCAAAATCTATTGAAGTTATCTTTGTATGGGTTCAAGTCCCTTCTCGAGCACCATTAAAACATGAATATTAAAAAAAATCAACAATTTGACTTGAGGAATGATAATGTTGTTTTTCTTTGGCATTTAAAGCAATGTAATAAATTAATTGTTCTTAATTTTTTTCTTTCGCTTGGTCTTTTCTTTTTATTATTTAAAATTATTGAAATTCTATCTGTGCCACAGTATTTACCTTTTCAATTAACTAGCTTAGTAGAAGATAGTCATTTAAAAATTATTGGTGGAATGATTTTTTCTATTTTTCTTTTATTGTTTTCTTTTGCTTTTATCTTCCGAATGCGCGATCGTGCATTGAAAACTTTGTCAAAAGAGAAATTATATTTTTTTGTTTGGAATTTTTACTTTGCTCTAATTCCAATTTTTGGTTCGATTTATCTTTTTGTTTGAACTTATGTCATGCGGAAAAAATATTCGATTAAAGCAAAATATTCACCTTATCAATCGCTTTTTTCTTTGCTTGTCATTAATATGCTTGTTATCGTTGCTTATTGGATGATTTATATGATCAAGGGGGGAATTTCTTACATTAATTTTGGTAACATTCTTTCCCAACAACCATTTCATTTTACAATTCCAACCATTTTCGATTTATTTATTTTACCAGTTAAAGCTATTGTTGGCTGGATTAGTTTTTTTTATATTAAACCAGCTTTTGCTAAATCATCATATGCTATGTCGGAAGAAAATGATGGAGCGATATTTTGTATATTACTCTTATTATTGGTTATTTGTTATTCGCTCGTTGCTTCAACATCGACATTTGATGCGATTATTAATCGATTGATTTTAAGGACAAAAGGTGAAACAAAACGAATCATCGTTATCCCAATGATTATCATATGTTTGCTAAGTCACTTCTTAGGTATATATCATGAAATTATTATTTTTTATCCAATTTATGGGAAATTTTTGCTTCTTATTGGTTTTGATTTGTTAACTGTTTTTTATGTTTTATTTTTTTCAATAACCATAGGGTATGGAACAAGTTTATTTAATCCACTCGTTGTTAATTTTTTAAAGATTGAAACCAATCCATGATTAAAAATGGGGGCTCATATTCAATTTCTTTTACTTGTTATATTGATATCTATAACAATTTTTTTTGTTTTAAATTATGCCCAAAAAACATTGAATAATTTAACCCAATCGGTTGTTTATGATACAACGATTGCAACGAAAAATAGTAGTGATTTTTTGCAAAAAAATTTAGTTTTAACACAAAAAAAAATTAATAATTTTTACTCATTTATTTTTGTTATTTTTTTATTATTATTAACAAATCATAATTGATTTTATTATTTTGTCATTTCTTTATCGCGGTTTTATTCTTTTATTAGTTTTTTTAAAAATTTCTTTTTTTGGATCGTACCACCCAATCATTTTACTCCAAATTGCACCGAATATGAATTAGATGGCATGCCCCTTATTGTTTCCCAAAGACATTTATATCGTTATGGAAACTATTGAATTATTGTATGTTATTGTTTCTTTTTTATCATTTTTAATTACAAAGAAATAAAGTGATCAAATTTTGCACAAGACTTTAAAAAATTTATCCCATTTATTGTTGCTATTATTTTGTGTAAAGCTATTGAGATTAATTTTTTAGAACATGGTTTATTTACACTAATTCATACGAAATGTCAAAACTTTATTGTTAATGAATCGTTCACAATAAAGACAACAATTTTTATTTTTTTAATCTTTATTAGTTTATTAATAATGGTCAATCCGGTCTTGGGTAGCGGTGATATTTTACTTAGAATTATTAATTATGCATTAATCACAAAAGGAATTGGTTATGCAACATATTTTCATGCTTTTTTGTCGGCAATAATCATTGTTAATTTATTATCACCAACTTCTCTTCTATTTCCTTTTTTAATTCATCACAAAATTTCCTATTTTACATACATTAAAAGTAGTTGAAAAATAATTTTATCATTAATTTTAGTTATTTTTGCCTTTGTTTGTTGTCATAATTATTTATTAAAGTAGGAGATCGACGATTCCACGCAAACATTTAATTGCTAATATAACGAATAAGAAGCAGCAATTACAAGCAAAAATTTGACTAAAGTTAGCTCGCGAAATAAAGGCGGCAGTAAAAATTGGTGGTCCTAATCCGCAATCTAATTCTCGTTTGAAAGCGGCAATTGAAAAGGCATTGCAAAATAATTTATCCAAAGAAGCAATTAATCGTAATATTTTAGGGGCAAATAAAGATCAAAAAAATTTAATTAATTTAACTTATGAATGTTATGGACCTAATGGTATTCAAATTATTGTCAATGCTTTAACTGATAACCAAAATCGTGTTGTTGCCAATTTGCATGGTTATTTAACAAAACTAGGCGGACAAATTGCTAAACAAAATAGTGTGAAAATGTTTTTCACCGAGCTGGCAGTTTTTCATGTTAATAAAAATAGTAAAACAACATATGATTTTTTATTGGAATTATTACTTCCATATGAAATTGTTGATCTTATTGAAGAAGACATTTATGAAATTTTAGCTAATCCTAAAGACTTTTTTGCCATCAACAATGAATTAAAAAAGGCTCAATGCGATATTATTTTTGGTGAGGTTAAATTAGTCGCTAATGAGAAGAAAGAAGTTCACGACAATCTACTTATGGAAAAAATTCAAAGATTTCTTAATCAATGTGAGCAAGATGAGGATATTCAATCGGTTGTTACAAATATTAAATAATGAATAGTAATTTAAGGTTTAAATTAGATAATCTTCCGAAGAAACCAGGATGTTATTTATGAAAAGATATTGATCAACAAGTAATTTATGTGGGAAAAGCAAAAAATCTTTTCAAGCGTTGTCATCAATATTTTAATCCAAATCGCGATTTTAAAACAAAGAAACTCGTTGCTGAGATATGTGATGTTGAATTTTTTGTTGTTGACAACGAAAACGAAGCATTAATTCTTGAAAACAATTTGATAAAAAAACACCAACCTAAATACAATATTTCTCTAAAAAATTCTAATGCCTATCCGTATTTTGTTTTAACTAATGATAAACATCCACAATTGAAATATACTTATTTTTTTAATCGCTATCGTGGTAAATATTTTGGTCCTTTTGCCGCCTCTACTTTCGAAAAACATGAATTTAAAAAATTAATTGATGCGATTTTTCCTTTGCGAAAATGTAACCATATCCCCCACAAAAAGTGCTTGTATTACGATTTAGGGCAATGTTTAGGTCCTTGTATCAATCAAGTTAGTCAAAAACAATATGATTCGATCAAAAGACAAATTATTCATTTTTTTCATGGTAAGACAAAACAAATCATTACTTTATTACGAGATAAGCAAAAAGAAGCTGCTGCGATATTGAATTTTGAACAAGCTGATACAATAAAAAAAATAATCACTTCAATCCAAGAATTAAAAAATAACCAAAATATTCAATTAACAACCAATTCCAATATTGATTTTTTGGGTTTTTCGGTACAAGATAATTTTTTAGTTATTGGATTATTCAAGTATGTCAATGGTAAATTATTGACAAAAATTCAAGAAATTTATGAATATTACGACACCATTGAAGAAACGATTTTTAATTGGATTATTCAATACTATCTCAAAAATTTTAATAGACCAAAAATTCTTTACATATCGTTATTATTTTCTAAACATAATTTGCAATTACTTACAAAAAATTTATCAATAAAAATTATTCATCCTATTAAAGGCAAAAAGAAAGCAATTTTAAAAAATGTTGAAGAAAATTTAAAAGCATATCTTAAAAATAATTTCAATTTTTTCAAACTAAAAAAACAAAAATTAAATTCTGCATGGAATAAGTTAAAGGAAATTTTACATCTTTCAAAGTTGAATACACTTATTGCTGTTGATATTTCTAATTTATTTAATGATGATAAAGTAGCAGGAATGATAAGTATGAGCAATGGTGAATTTATAAAAGATAATTACCGAAAATATATTATTAAAAAAAGATTAAATTCGGATTATGAATGTTTTGTTCATATTTTTGAAAGATATTTAGCAAAACATGTAAATAAATTACCAGATTTAATCATTGTTGATGGTGGTAAAATACAAGCAAAAGCGGTTTTAAGTGTTTTTTCAAAATTAAAAATTTCTCCCCCAAAAGTTATTGGTCTAGTCAAAAATTCTTTACACAAAACAAATGCCATTTATTTTAATGATAAAATTATTAAATTAGATCATACTTCTGATTTTTATAATTTTTTACTAAAGATTCAAAACGAGGTACATCGTTTTAGTATTAGTTTTTTTCGAAAAAAACATTTGCAATCAACCCTACAAAAAAAGTAAAATATTAACATATGACACTTATTAAAAAAAAAGATACCGATTTTTATTTTGAGAATGGTCATATTGTTTTAACAAAAACATATTTGCAGGACAATTTATCACATTTTAAAAAAATTACTGGAGGACGAATTGCAAGCATTTTGGGTTTGAATAAATATGTTACACCATTTCGTGTCTGATTATCAATTGTTAATCTTTATAAAGAAGAAATGGATGCAACACTTGCTCATGTTGGTCATACCATTGAACCAAAAATTAGGGATTTCGTTAGTCATCAATTAAACATAAATTTTAAATCTTACGATCCATTTGCAATAAAATGAGATGTTTTTAAAGAAAACAAAATTTTTGGTGGTATCCCTGATGGCGAACCGGTTGATGATAACGGAAATTTTTTATATGAAAAAGGTAAACCCATGTTGGAAATAAAAACTTCTTCATATGATGGATTAGTATACAAAAAAATTGGTGATACATTAATATTACAAAAAGATGAAAATGGTTTTCCCATTATTAAAGAAAAAATGGCGAAATACAAATCATGATTTGATCAAAAAACAAATGAATTTAAAATCAGCGATGAGTATGCCTATCAATTAGCTTTATATTTATTTTTGCGCAAAACTAATTATGGTATTTTTGCCATTTGTTTTCTTAATTTAGATGATTATAAAAATCCCGAAAAATTTCAAATAAATAATCATATCATTAAATTGAAAGAAATGTATGTTGACCTTGAGCAGTTTGGTGTAATTATTGAAAAAGTCAAAAAATGATATGAAAACCATGTGGTTAAAGGAATTTCACCAGCATTAACAAAAGAGGATGAAATATGGGTAAAGACACAATTACAAAAATAATTTATATTAAGTTTGGTGAATTAGTTTTGAAAGGGAAAAATCGTCATCAATTTTCCACTTTACTTTTAAAAAATGTAAAAAAAGCTTTGTTTGATTTTAGCAAATTAATCTTTGTTTATAAATATGATGCGATTTTGATTAAAAACATTCCTAATAAATCATTTACTAAAATTTTTAATATTATTAAAATGATTCCAGGAATTAGATTAGTTATTGAAGCAAATTTTATCCCAAGGAATCGCATCAAACTTTGTTCATTTTTGACGAAAACTTTACCTAAAAAAGATTTTTTCACATTCAAAATTAAAACAAAACGAATTGATAAGAAATATCCAACATGTTCATTAGATTTTGATCGTGGCATTGGTAACTTTGTTTTAAAAAAGTTTTCTAATGCTAAAGTTGATGTTCACCAACCACAAATTTTAATTAATATTGAAATTAATAATGAATGTTTTATTGTTTATTGAAATAAGCAAAAAGGTTTGGGTGGTTTTCCATTAGGAATTAATGGAAGGGTTCTTGCTTTAATTTCTGGTGGAATTGATTCCCCCGTCGCTAGTCACTTATTAATGAAAAGAGGTTTTCATGTCGATTTTTTAACTTTTATTTCTCCCCCACATACAACAAAAAAGTCTTTGGCAAAAACAATTGATTTGATAAAAAAAATTACTTTATTAAAGCGGATTGAACGACCAATTTTATATATTTGCAATTTCACGCCATTGCAACATGAAATTACGCATATTTCCAATCATTCTTATCAAATAACAATTATGCGGCGATACTTCTTTCGTATTGGGCAATATCTTGCAAAATTACATAATTACTCTGCTCTTGCAACGGGTGAAAATTTGGGACAAGTTGCAAGCCAAACCATTGAAAGTATTATTACAATTTCTCGTGTGATTAAAGATACAATTGTTTTACGTCCACTTTTGACGTATGACAAAGAAGAAATTATTTCGCTTGCAAAAAAAATTGGAAGTTTTGAAATTTCAATTTTACCATATCCTGATGCTTGTAGTAGTTTTGTTCCAACAAATCCGGTAACTAAACCAAAAATTGCAATTGTTGAAAAATTAGAAAAAGAAATGATAATGATTAAAGCGATTTATGAAAAAACGATAAAAAATATTGTAAAAAAGGAAATATAAATGATTCCAAAAAAATTTTTAGAAACATTTATCAAAAAAATTGAGAAATATAAAAATATTTCAATTTTTTTTCATGAATTACCAGATTTTGATGCTTTAGGTTCTAGTTTCGCATTACAAAATTTTTTGATAAAAAAATATCCAAGGAAGTCAATCAATATTGTTGGTCTTAGTTCAATTAAAAAACAAAGTAAAAATTCATTTTTTTCTTTTAAAAATAAAGAAGTTGATGATAATGAAATTAAAAACTCTTTTGGAATCATTCTTGACACACCAACAAAAGATCGTATTGCTACACCAAAATATCAATTATGTCATGAATTATGTTTAATCGATCATCATCCAAAAATTAAAACCTTTACTAATATCGAATGAATTGATGAAAAATACCCCGCAACATGTCAAATGATTGCTGAATTGCTATTAAAATGAGATCGAAAAAATGTTTCAATTTTAGTAAGTAATTATTTATATGCCGGAATTGTTACAGATACAAATCGTTTTTTTTATCCTGCGGTTTTACCATCGACTTATCAAATTGTTAGTGAGTTGGTAAAAATTGGTTGTCAACGTCAAAAGGTTCATCAAGCAATTTATACGAAAGAAGTTAATGATTTATTATTTCAAAAATATGTAATAAAAAAAGCTCATTTTGATCAGAAGTTAGGTCTTGCTTGGATGAAATTAGGGAAAAAATGTTATCACCACTATAAAATAAAATATTGTAATAGTATGGTCAATACATTAGCAAATATTAACAAAATAAAAGTTTGATTATCATTTTATTATGATTTTGATGCAAAACAATGAAAAGGTTCTTTGCGTAGCGCATCGTTACCAATAAATCATATTGCCAAAAAATATCATGGTGGTGGTCATAAATTGGCGGCGGGATTTAAAATTTTAAAACATTGTGAATTTAAAAGAATTCTTAATGATTTAAAAAAATATTTAGGCGAGAAAGAAAATTTTTGTCATGGTGCAATTTAATGTTTGTTAATTTAATCACAAAATCATATTATTCAATATCTATTTCAGCAATTTCGATTGATGAAATAATTAATTTTGCGATCAAAAACAAGCAACAATATGTTAGTTTAATTGATAAAAATGTCATGTATGGTGCAATTGAATTTTATACAAAGGCGAAAAAAAATAATTTAAAGCCAATCATTGGTTTGAATTTAACATTAAATAATAATGAAATATATTTAATCGCTTTAAATAATAGTGGATATCTAAAATTATGTAAAATTTCTTCAATAATTAATTGTTTTCCCTCCCAAGATTGAATGCAACATGTTACCGATGATCTTATTATCATTAGCAACCAAGAAGGGTTAAAAAAATTTAATGCTAGAAATAAATATTTAGATTGTGATTTAGCTCTACATGAATCTTTATTCGTTGATAAAGATGATTATGAGAAATATAAAGCAATAATTGCGATAAAAAACAATCAGTTATATTTTGATGTTAATGACAATAATGATTTAATGAATAAATATTTATGAACACAACAACAGGCTCAACAAATCTTTACAAAATTGCAATTAGATAATTTAGCAAATTTATTACAAAAGATAAATTTAACAATTTCTTTAAATCAAAATAATTATTTTATAAAATTTGATCCAAAAAAAGATTCGCATGAATTATTAAAAGCACGATGCAAGCAAGGTCTAATTTATCGTATTGGTGAAAAAGTTCCCCAAAAATATATTGATCGAATTAAATATGAATTGGATGTTATCCATCAATTAAATTTTGATGATTATTTTTTAGTTGTTCAAGATTATGTTGCTTATGCAAGACAAAATAATATTATGGTTGGACCAGGAAGAGGTTCAGTTGCTGGTTCATTAGTTTCATATGTTTTAGGAATAACAAATATTGATCCTTTAAAATATGATTTAATTTTTGAACGTTTTTTAAATAAAGCGCGAAAATCAATGCCAGATATTGATGTTGATTTTATGGATAGTCGTCGTAACGAAATTATTGATTATCTTCAAGCAAAATATGGTCAAAAACATGTTGCTCATGTTATTACCTTCCAAAAAATAAAATTAAAAACTGGAATAAGAGATGTGGGAAGAATTCTTAACATTGATCTTAAAATAATAAATTTAATTTGTAAGAAAATAACTTTTGACTTAGAAAAAAATATTGATTACGAAATTAAAACTAATAAAAATTTAATGACATCAATTAATGAATATCCACAATTATTTAAACTAGCTTTTTACTTAGTTGGTTTACCAAGACAAATTGGTTTACACCCAGCCGGTGTTGTTTTAGCACAACAAAGTTTAACTGATCTTGTTCCTCTTTGTTTATCAAATGATAATATCAAGATTGTTCAATATTCTAAAGAGTATCTTGAAAGTATTGGATTAATCAAATTGGATATTTTAGGTCTTAGTAATTTATCAATTATTAGTGATTGCTGTGAAAAAATTAGACAAAATAGCAATCCAAATTTTAATTTATCTAAGATAAATTTTAATGACCAAAAAGTTTATATGATGTTACATCGAGGTGAAACTATTGGTATTTTTCAATTGGAAAGTGCGGGAATGACAAATATTATCCGCAAGATCAATCCCAAATCGATTGGTGATATTTGCGACACACTTGCTTTATTTCGCCCTGGGCCACGAAATAATATTTCGTTGTATTTGGAAAACAAGAATAAAAAAGAAAATATGACTTTTATTGATGAAAAACTTAAAGATATTTTACTGCCAACATACGGAATCATTTTATACCAAGAACAAGTAATACAAATTGTTCAAAAAGTTGCTAATTATTCTTTGAGTGAAGCCGATTTATTTCGTCAAGCAATCTCAAAAAAAAAATATGATGATTTGAAGCAATTAAAATCCGATTTTATTGTTCGAGCTGTAAAAAATAATTATCAACAAGATGAAGCAAATAAAATTTTCGAATATGTTTTAAAGTTTGGTTTGTACGGATTTAATAAGTCACACTCCATTTCATATGCGATTATTTCTTACCAAATGGCATATTTAAAAACATATTATCCCTTGGAATTTTTTGTTTGCTTATTAACTTACAATAATAATGCGACCGATAAAATTATTACTTACCTAATCGAAGCAAAGAAAAATAAAATTTCAATTTTACCCCCTTCGCTTAACTATTCACAAAATGATTTTACAATTTATCAAAATAAAATTTTATTTGGTTTTAATGCTATTAAAGGAATTGGTTACGAAACAATAAAAAAAATAATTACTATTCGTAATAGTTGTTTTGAAAAAAAATTTATTAATTTATTTGATGCTTTGACAAAACTTGTCAATCATGAAATAGGATTATCGGTACTACAAATATTAATCAACGGTGGATGTTTCGATGAATTTTTTAATAGTGATGTTCCTAATCGAACAAGCTTATTGATAAATCTAGAAAATATTTTTAAGGCAATAAAACTATCGTCACCAAATTACAACATGTTATTAGAATTAAAATTAGATAAATTTGACCATTTAACCAAACAGCAAATTACGCAAGAAACTATTACGCAAACAAATTTATTAGGAATTGACTTTTCAATTAATCCAATTACAATCATAAAAAAAAATAATTCTTTTTCTCAACTTCATTCGCTTAATGAAATTCAATCTTTCCCTTCTGATCGAAAAGCAAATTATTTAGCGATTGTTAAAATCATAAAAATAAAACGAATGAAAACAAAAAAAAATGTTAACATTGCATGATTAACACTTGAAGATGAGACAACGGTCGCTACTAATGTTATTGTTTTCAATAATATTTTGGCTAATAATGACGAAAACACTTTATTGGAAGTGAATAATTTTCTACTCGTTGAATTAGCAAATATATCAACACAACAACGAAAAATGCTTAGTGTAAAACATATTAAAAAAAAGTTTGCAATTTAATTTATCTATAATTTTTAATTATTATGGCGAAAGCATTAGCAATTGATGGTAATTCTTTATTATTTCGTTGCTATTATGCAACCGTAAAAATGCTTGATTACTACCATAAAAATAATTTAATACCAACAAATGCGATTTTTTTAATGATTTCAACAATTTTTAAATTGCTAAATAATTCTTATCAATATGTTTTTATCGCTTTTGATGCTCATCGTAAAACTTTTCGCAACCAAATCTTCCCTAATTACAAGATGAATCGTAGCAAAACTCCAGACGATTTGATTATTCAATTAGGTTGGGTGAAAAAAATAATTAGTACCATGGGAATTCATCATGCCGCTTTTGATAATTATGAAGCAGATGATTTAATTGGTAGTTTTACAAAAATAATGAATGACCACAACATTGTTGTTGATATTTATTCTTCCGATAGGGATTTATTGCAATTAATAACACCATTAACAAATTATCATATGTTTAAAGTCGGGTTGTCTAAAACAATTTTATATACCGATAATAATTTTTCTTCGTTATTTTATGGTTTAAAACCAAATCAAGTTGTTGATTTTAAGGCGATCGTTGGGGATAGCAGTGATAATTTTTGCGGTATCAAAGGAATTGGACCAAAAACGGCGGCAAGTTTATTACAAAAATACGGATCACTAAGTGAAATTTATCAACATATTAATGAGTTGTCACAAAAGAATCAACAAATTTTAGCTGATGATGTAAATAAAAAAAATTGTCAAATTTGTTATCAAATTGCAAAAATAAAAAAAGATTTATTTTTATCACAATCAATTGATCAATTCCTTAAAAAAAAAATTGATTTTGCACAATTTAATGAAATTATTGATTGTTTGAAAATTCCTTCGTTAAAGAAATATATATCATAGTTAAAAAAATAAATCATGTTGATTTATTTGATAAAATAATATCATAAAAATAGATAAGTTTATCTGGTGACTTAGCCAAGTGGTAAGGCACGAAGCTGCAACCTTCGCATCGTCAGTTCAAATCTGTCAGTCACCTCCATACGCATCCTTAGCTCAATTGGATAGAGCGTTTGGCTACGAACCAAAAGGGTATGGGTTCAACTCCTATAGGGTGCGCCATATAAAGCAAAACCCTAAAGATATAATAATGTTGGTGTTTTTTAAGCCGGGAAGTAGCTTAGCTTGGTAGAGCACTTGGTTTGGGACCAAGGGGTCGCAGGTTCGAATCCTGTCTTCCCGACCAAATTTGGCAGGGTATCTCAGTTGGTTTAGAGAACTCGGCTCATACCCGGGGTGTCGTGAGTTCAAATCTCACCTCTGCTACCAAACGGATCTTTAGCTCAATGGTTAGAGCCCCCGACTCATAATCGGTAGGTTATAGGTTCGAATCCTATAAGATCCACCAATAAATGGATGTTTACCCAAACCAGGCTAAGGGGGCAGTCTTGAAAACTGATAGGTGTGAATAACACGTGGGGGTTCGAATCCCTCAACATCCGCCATTAATCGCGGGGTAGAGCAGCTTGGTAGCTCGTCAGGCTCATAACCTGAAGGACATTGGTTCAAATCCAATCCCCGCAACCAATTATGGTCAATTAGTATATCGAGCATTATACCCCCCTGTCACGGGGGTGAGACGGGTTTAACTCCCGTATTGACCGCCATGGTTTTGTAGCTCAGTCGGTAGAGCAGCAGACTGAAAATCTGTGTGTCGGCAGTTCAATTCTGCCCAGAACCACCATTTTAAAATTGAATTAAATAAAAAACATTAAATGATATTTATACATAAAAGGTATGAACAAATAATGATTATGGTTTTTTTAATAAAATCGTGGGACTAAAATAATTTTCGTAGATACACAAAATATAGAAAATCAACACATTAAAATTTAAGCAAAGTGCTTTTAAAACTTATTTAACATATTGTATATTCGTTTGATAAATAAATATTTATTCAATTTAATTAATTTAATAATAAAAAATATATATACAATATACATAAATAATGAAAAAATAAGTAAAAAAAATTATTTTTAATTCTTGGTATAGGATCATTATTAGGTTCGAGTGTAATTACTTTATCTTGTTTATTAAGTAGGAGGCATGAGCGTTCTATAGGTGAATATGTTTTAGATATCATGAAGATATTGATAGTGTTTTTGTAAAATATCATACGGATGGGTCGTTGGGTGAGTATTTAAAAAAGATACTTGATGAATACGAGGAACATGGTTATTTTAAAGAACGATTGAAAGAAGCGCTTATAAAAACCGATAGGAATGAAATAAAAAAAACTTGAACTGAAGTTAAATTTTTTTTTATGTTTGTATATAGTCGTTATGATCATACCCCTAAAAGAGTGAATGTCAATAATGAGTTAGACGAAAGTTGAGAAGCAAGATTTATGAGTTTGCTTATAGAGTAGAACCTTTATAGAACAAAACTAAGTCGTGATCGTGATATGGATTTTGTTGTTAATAGGTTTTTAACATTATATAGTAGTGATGAGAAAAAAGAGTTGTCAGAAATTTTTGATAAGTTAATTAATAGTACTACATTTAAAGATGCTTATAACCATACAAAAGCAATATTTAGAATTTGATGAGACGAGTTGTGAGGTTATGCTTATTATTGTGATATATTTCTTCCTGATAAATAATCAAGAGAACATATTTAAATATTTGATTAATTATTTAATTCTTCACTTTTATTAATTAAAGCAAATTTTAAAATTCACTTCCTTTTCTATTTTTGAATTAAAATTATTAATTTTATTTACATATGGTGTCCTCAAACAACATAATTAATTATTAATAATAATCTTTAGATAGATAAAGGAGATTACAATAAAGATAATGAGAATATTTAAAAGTAAATTAGTTTTTATCATAAGTTTGGTAGGTTTGTCAAGTTCTAGTGCGATGGTTTGGTCTACTATACAAAATAATAAAAAATACAGTGAATTATATAAAAAAATTAATAATCACTTTTTTAATATTTTTAAAAATTACAATAATAACTGCAAAGAGTGACGGTTTACCTATGATGGGCAAGAAGAGATTGATAAGGCGATAAAATCGAATATACGTGATTTGTTACAAGAATATGTATATTCAGATTTCTCTTTGTTTGAAAAAAAATTGAACATATTGGTATTGAAAACATAAAAAAATTTTGACATTTATCATGCGAATTGCACTATGTTACTTCTAAGTACTCACAAAAAGCGAAAAATAAAAAAGCACCCAATATTAACGATGATAAATTGAAGGATAGCATTTAGAATTTTGCTGAAAAATTTGATTTTGATTATGTTTATAAAAACAAAAAAAAGTAAAAGAAAGAATTGATGAATTTATTAATTACTTTTTAATTATTAGTAATGATGATGAAGAAATTTTAATAGATAGAATAAATAGTTTGCGTAGTAATAAAGAATTAGAAAAACTTTGAAAAGATATGAAACCTTTGTTTGATGTCATACCTACTCTTGCTAATAATTTTTATTTTATGTGAAGTACAAGATTTGTAAGGGAGTAGATTTTAATAAACAATTTTATTAAAAAATAAAAATCTAATTGCTGATAATTAATTTTTTATAATGATTAACTAAATCTTTTTTTGATTTTATTTTATTTGCGAAAACAATCTTTCCATTTGAAATAAAAACAGCATGATTAGCATGTTCCCCCACTTCATCAA